>NZ_JBNNUK010000002.1:48668-330072 GCF_050279675.1 Viridibacillus sp. NPDC093762
AAGCACCAGTGAGTTAAAAGGAGAGCCGAATAGGTTAAAAGAGAGCGTAAGTAGAGCAAAAGGACGTCCAAAAGGAGCGAGTAGGTTAAAAGAAAGCACCAGTGAGTTAAAAGGAGAGCCGAATAGGTTAAAAGAGAGCGTAAGTAGAGCAAAAGGACGTCCAAAAGGAGCGAGTAGGTTAAAAGAAAGCTCCAGTGAGTTAAAAGGAGAGCTGAATAGGTTAAAGGAGAGCTGAATAGGTTAAAGGAGAGCCCGAGTAGAGCAAAAGGACGTCCAAAAAGAGCGAATAGGTTAAAAGAAAGCACCAGTGAGTTAAAAGGAGAGCCGAATAGGTTAAAAGAGAGCCCGAGTAGAGCAAAAGGACGTCCAAAAAGAGCGAGTAGGTTAAAAGAAAGCACCAGTGAGTTAAAAGGAGAGCCAAATAGGTTAAAGGAGAGTCCCAGTAGCGCAAAAGGAAGCCAAAAAAGAGCGAGTAGGTTAAAAGCAGAGCCCAATAACGTAACAGGTAGACTAAAAAACAGGAGTATGTTAAATAAGCGCTCAAGGAGTGCAAATGAAAACCCGAAAACAGCTTGATAAGTCAAATAAACTCACAAGAAAAATTCACCAACTTTTCCTCAAAAAAAAAAACCGCAAAAGGAATCACCCTCTTGCGGTCAAAATAGATTAAGCGTGCACTACAGATAATGTAGCAAGTCGTTCAACAGCCTCAGCGATTAATTCTTCTTTTTGAACAAGTGCTAAGCGTACATAACCCGATCCAGCATCACCAAAGATGATTCCTGGTACCATAACTACGCCTGTTTCTTTAATTGCGTGATATACGAAGTCGATATCGTTCATTTCTTGATTTGGATATTTAGCCCAGACGAACATACCACCCTTTGAAGGTGTTACGTTCCAGCCAATTTTAGTTAAACCATCCATTAAAATATGGTGTCGTTTTGAGAATGTAGCACGAAGACGATCTGTTATTTCTTCAGCATTGTCTAAAGCAACAATACCAGCTTCTTGGATTGGCTCAAAAGTGCCGTAATCCAAATTAGATTTTAGTTCTTGGATAATTGAGATCATCTCAGCATTTCCTGCTATGTACGCAATACGTGCACCAGCTAAACTAAAGCTTTTAGAAAGAGAGTTGATTTCCATGCCGACTTCTTTTGCTCCTGGTGTAGCAAGGAAGCTTGATGGACGGTCGCCTTCAAAATAGAATTCTGAATAGGCAGCATCATGTAAAATAATGACATTATATTTACGGCCAAATGCAACTGCTTTAGCGAAAAACTCTTCGTTAGGCATTGCAGGTACTGGATTTCCTGGTAAGTTTAGGATCATCAGTTTTGCCTTTTCAGCAACCTCTACAGGAATTGCGTCGAAATCTGGTAAGTAATTATTTTCTTCTAATAAAGGCATATAGTAAGGAATAGCTTCTGCAAGATGAATACCGGCATCAAAGGCTACGTAGGCTGGGTTCGTCGTTAGTACATAGTCACCTTTATTACAGAAGGCCATCGGTAAATGAACAAGTCCTTCTTGTGAACCCATTGTTTGAATAATTTCCGTATTTGGATCTAAATCTACATTAGTACGACGTTTGTAATAACGTGCTACCGCTTCATAGAAACGTTTTGTACCACTTAGTGTATAGCCATATGAGCTGGCTAATGCACTTTGTTCAGACATTACTTTACGTACTTTTTCGTCTGGTGGAAGATCCGGGCTTCCTAAGCTTAAATCGATTAATTTAACGCCTTCAGCTGCTTTCACATTGGCCGCCGCTTTTAAATCACCGAATATTGCTTTTGGAAACATAGCCATTTTTTTTGATTTTTCGATTTTCACATGCAAGCACTCCTTAGTTGCAAAAGTAATTTTAAGAAATATTTTAACATACTAAAGCTATTATGTAACAGTTAAACTTAAGTAATTTCATATAATTTGAAAAAATTTCTCTGAATGTTCAATGTTTATGAGTGTTTTTAAAATAAAAAAAGAATTTCTAGTTCATATTAACTGATTTAATATATTGGATTAGGTATATTGGAATCATGTTATCTATTTAAAAAAATATACATCACCACTATATGGTAATTAAAATTATATAAATATACAAAAATATAACAATCGAAGTATTGTTTTAAGTTATTGCAAATAAATCAATTATCATTTTTAAAGAGAAAAATCAGAGTTCTTATAATTGGATTTTGTAACAGTTTATAATACAGATTAAGACTAGATTGAAATATAGTCATAAAGTAAGTGCATCACCAATTGAATCTACCTCTACAGCTTTCTAAGTTCAAAATAAAATTTCATAAGGTAAACCAAATGTATATGATATGCATTTGGTTTTTTTTTTGAAAAATCATACACATTTTCAAAAGTTGCAAATATAAAATTGCTTTTTACTAAGTAAATGTTGTAAACCTTATTAAATTTTCAAAAAAACTATAACATTCGGCTTATTATTTGTGTTTCTCTTTCATTTATATAGAAATATTTTGAAAACAAATATACTCGACTTAGATTTCATCATAATAGAAGAGTAATGTTCATATATTTCTTAAAGATAAGACCTTGAAAAATAAAGGTTTAGAATGAACTTAACGTAAATTTTTATCTTCTATTCATAATTTATTTTTGAAAAAAATGTAACGCGTATTCTAAATTAAGTAATATAATCAATACATTTGTTATAGGTGAAGTTCGAAATTTATGGTAAAAATGGAGGTTAAAAATGCAAGCGAATGTAATAGATAGGCCTAGATTTTACGCTAAATATGGAAAAAGACTATTAGATATAGTTATTTCTAGTATTTTATTGCCAATTATCGCACTTTTCATGCTAATAATAGCAATTATATTACTATTTGTATCCGGAAGACCTATTTTCTTTACTCAACAGAGAACGGGAATAAATTACTCAAACTTTCAAATTTGGAAGTTCAGGACGATGCGTAATAATCTTAGTCAGAAGAACAAGGTAAATGACTGGGAAGGTGGGGTACCTGAACAGTTCGTCTTTAAGAGTTCACAGGATACGCGGATGACTGGAATCGGGAAGTTACTAAGAAAACTGAGCTTAGATGAACTACCACAAATTATTAATGTTTTAAAGGGTGAAATGAGTTTAGTAGGACCAAGACCTGAAGTACCTGAAATTACAGCTTATTATAATCTAGAACAAGCTAAAAGATTGTATATGAAACCAGGAATTACAGGATTGGCGCAAATAAATGGACGTTCTAATATTCCTCATGGAAGAAAAATAAATTATGACATTGATTACGTAGAGAACTGCTCATTTCTACTCGATATCAAAATTTTAATGCGCACTATACGTGTAGTTTTTAGTCGAGAGGGAGCTTATTAAAAAGTACTTCAAGTCATATTTCATCCATTATATGGCCATGTATTGCACGTAAGTCGAAAAATAATGATGTTTAATCATCATTATTTTCTTCACTACAGATCAAAATCAAGCGGAAAGACATTTAGTAAACTAGAGATGTAAAGTCATGAAAGTTGGAGTGAGAAGAAATATTAGCTTATTTTAACTAATACATAATAGATTCTTTGAAGGTTTTTTAGTATTTGAAACTGTACTACAGTCAGAAATCTTAGACCTTTAACAGCGACTATTAACTCCAAATTAAAAACTAGAAAATTTCAATGAAGTTTTTATGTAATTATGAGCTTTCAATATTTTAGCTTTAATAGTAAAAAATTTGGCATATGGTAATCAGTTACATTAATAATGATTAGATCAGAGTTTATTGGATAATACAAAGATCTAAGAAAGGTGAGGTAATGAAAATTGTTCAAATAATCACGAAATTAGATACAACTGGCGGAGCACAAACACATGTACTGGCTCTCACAAAACAACTAGCAGTAGATGGACATGAAATAACAATCCTCACTTCAAAAGGGGCACTCATTTATCAGCCGTTAAATGAAAAGAATATAAGCATAATACAACTTCAACATTTAAAATGGGCTATTCACCTTGTAGCTGATATTCGTGCATTTTTTGAAATACGTTCAAATTTACGTCGTATCAATCCAGATGTTGTAGCTCTACATTCATCAAAAGCGGGTGTAGTTGGTAGGTTAGCAGCTTTTTCTTTAAAGATACCAACTATCTTCACTGTACATGGTTGGGCATTTACGGAAGGTGTAAAACCAATAAAACGTTGGATTTATCAACAAATCGAGAGGGCATTTGCCCGAAAAACGACAAAGATTATTACTGTTTCAAATTATGATTACTCACTTGCTATAGAGAAAAAAGTTGGGAAAAAAGACAATATGACGACGATTCATAACGGTATTCATAGTAGTGGTAAACAAGTCTTTTCTCAAAATAAAATACCAAAAATCATTATGGTAGCAAGATTTGAGCAACCTAAACGGCAAGATTTATTGATTGAGGTACTGTCCACAATGAAAGAGAAAGAGTGGCAGCTCGTATTCATAGGCGATGGAAAAGAGATGGAGGCTACAAAAGCATTATCGCTACAACATGATATTGCTCATCGTGTTACATTTCTAGGTTCTCGTGATGATATAGAAACACAATTACAGCAGGCTGACCTATTTGTCCTTTTGTCTAATTTTGAAGGACTACCTATCTCTATTTTAGAGGCAATGAGAGCTCAGTTACCGGTTATCGCTTCGAATGTAGGGGGGGTACCAGAAATAATTATCGATGGTGAAACAGGGTATATAGTAAATCATGATATACAAGTTATTAAAGACCGGTTGATTCAATTACTAGAGAATCGCGATTTAAGGCTACAACTAGGTCATGCAGGTTGCCGTTATTTCGAAGATAGATTCTCATTTCATTCTATGTATGATAAAACAGTGAGCCAGTATTTACAGGCGCACAATGTAAAGAAAGAGTTAATAGATGTAACAATACTTGATCATCACTAAGTTTCTATCATCATTTCTCTAGTTTTTTTAATAAGACAAGTATTTGAATGTTTTCAATAAAGGAGGCGATTATCCAAGAGACATCTCGTACCGGAGGGAAGCATGTAATTAGTAATCCAAAGAAGTTAAGAAATGGAGAGAAGCATTGAACATTCTAGTAACTGGTGGAGCAGGATATATTGGCTCACATATTTGTATCGAGTTAATACAAGCTGGTCATGAAATCATTATTGTAGATAATTTTATTAATAGTAATATGGAAGTAATCAATCGTATGCAAGCGATCACAAAGAAAAAAATAACATGTCTCTCCGTAGATATTAGTCATAGAGAAGATTTAGAAAAAGTGTTTCAAAACTATTCAATAGATAGTGTCATTCATTTAGCAGGTTCCAAATCTGTTCCAGAATCCCTCCACAATCCTATCAAATACTACTTGCAGAATTTGGTGAGCACAATACAGTTAGTGGAAATAATGAATAAATATAAAGTACGGCAACTTGTTTTCAGTTCATCAGCAACTGTCTATGGCACCCCAGATCAATGTCCTATCCCAGAAACTGCATCCTTAAATACAACGAACCCTTATGGAACAACAAAGCTAGCTGTTGAAAAATTCTTATATGAATTTGCACAATCCAATCATTCTTTTTCAATAGTTTCATTACGTTATTTTAATCCAATTGGAGCACATGATAGTGGCATGATAGGAGAAGATCCTTTTTCCATTCCGAATAATTTGATGCCTTATATAACACAAGTGGCCACTGGTAAATTACCCTATTTAAATATCTATGGAAATGATTATCCGACGCTTGATGGAACCGGTATTCGTGATTATATTCATGTAGTAGACTTAGCAAAAGGTCATGTAAAAGCGTTAGAAAGTTTAATAGGAAAGTTTGGATGGAGAGTATTTAATCTAGGTACAGGCGAAGGATATAGCGTCCTACAAGTTGTAAAAACATTCGAATATGTTTCCGGTATTCCAATTAAATACCTTATTAGCGATCGACGTGAAGGTGATGTTGCCATTAGCTATGCAGATGTGACAAAAGCAAAGCAACAACTGGGTTGGGTAGCAGAAAAAACATTAGAAGATATGTGTAGAGATGCTTGGAGATGGCAAAGAAATAATCCAAATGGTTATAAAGTAAGGAATTTAGCGGAAAATCAGTTGTTATATATAACTGATTTGTAATTGTTGCATAAAAATGGAATAGTTTTTTTACTATATTAAATATACTGAACTACCCTGATATAAAATATTTTTCCAAAGCCCTGTAGGAAAACTATGAGGGCTTATTTCCTATGATTAAATTGACAGAAATGTTTGCTTATCTGACAATTTAGTGATAGGATTAAATCAATTATATATTCTTATCAAGAGAAGCAGAGGGATAAGGCCCTGTGAAGCTTCAGCAACCTCTGATTCAATCAGAAAGGTGCTAAGTCCTACAAGACAATAGTCTTGGAAGATAAGAAACGAGCGTGTTGAATTAGCCCTCATTCTTATCCTAAGAATGAGGGCTTTTTACATACGTGTACATAATAAACAAAAGGAAAGGGAGAGAATTAGTAATGCCAATTAATATTCCAAAAAACCTTCCGGCAACGGAATTACTAAAAGAGGAAAAAATATTCGTAATGGAAGAGGACCGTTCAAAAAGCCAAAATATTCGTCCTTTAAATATATTAATTTTGAATTTGATGCCAGAAAAAGAGAAAACCGAGCTTCAATTGTTACGTCTCCTAGGTAATACACCACTACAAGTGAACGTAACGTTTTTAAATACTGCGACGTATGTTTCAAAAAATGTTAGTAAAACACATTTAGAATCATTTTATACGACGTTTGAACATGTTAAGCACCGACGCTTTGATGGCATGATTATAACGGGAGCACCGATTGAATTAATGGAGTTTGAAGATGTTGAATTCTGGGAAGAAATCGTCAGTATTATGGATTGGACCAAAGCAAATGTTACATCTGTTTTGCATATCTGTTGGGGTGCACAAGCGGCACTTTACCATCATTATGGTATTGGAAAATTCCCGTTGGCGAAGAAATGTTCAGGAATTTATGATCATACAATCACAGATCCAACTGTGAAACTTGTTCGTGGTTTTAATGACTTATTCACCGCGCCACATTCAAGGAATACATCAGTAGCTATTGAAGAAGTTGAAGATCATCCAAAGCTCAAGCTATTGTCAGCCTCTGATGATGCTGGAGTATTTATCGTAATATCAGAAGATGAAAAGCACATCATGATTACCGGGCATTTTGAATACGATGCTCATACATTGGCAGATGAATATTCTCGTGACGTTGCTAAAGGGTTGAAAATAGAGGTTCCACAAAATTATTTTCCAAATGATGATCCAGCAAAGCAACCATTTAATACTTGGCGTTCACATACTCACTTATTGTTCTCTAACTGGTTGAACTACTATGTGTACCAAGAAACACCATTTGAGTGGGAATGATATAGATAAAGGATCTATTCCATTAGATAAATAGAATAGGGCATTTTCTCTTAATTGTAGATACTTTTTATAAGTAAAAACCATTTTCTATTAAAATCATTAGGTAAGCACCTTAGAAGCCTACTTTATGCTATGATAAATGTAGTTTATCTCGAAGGGAAGACAATTAATGAAATCACCTTTTACATTTATTCATACAGAACCAAAAAATATGGATCCATCAAAAAAATACCCAGCTATTTTCTTATTACATGGGATGGGGAGTAATGAGCAAGATTTACCTGGTTTAGTAGCTGATTTTGAAGAAAGTTGTCATATCTTTAGTTTACGTGGCCCTATTACACAAAAACCTGGTTATGCATTCTTTACAATTCAAGGTACAGGAGAACCAGACCGTCCAGTTTTTGATAAAGTAGTTCATTTTATCGGAGAATTTATAGATGAAGCTTCTTTTATTTATAATATTGATGTAGAGAAAGTGGTATTGATGGGCTTTAGCCAAGGAGCTATTTTAGCTCAATCACTAGCCTTTGTTTTAGGGGGTAAATTAACAGCTGTTGTCGCTTTAAGTGGTTATATTCCTGATTTTGTGAAAAATGAATATCATAAGCAATCAGTGGAACATATGCCAATTTTCATCTCACATGGTGAATATGATTATGTTCTTCCTCATCAATGGGGCGTTGAAAGTAAAGACTTCTTAGAGTCGTTAGGTGCATCTGTCACTTTTAAGAGCTATCCAGACGGTCACGGAGTTACACCAGCTAATCACTTAGATTTAGTTACTTTCTTAAAAGAACAAATTTCTTAACTTTACTTTAAAAATAACGAGCAATATTATGCACTAACCTATAAATATGAGACAAATAAAAACACCTCCACGTTGAAAAAAGGGTATCCTACCTTAGTAATCAACGTGGAGGTGTTTTTTTGTAGGTCAAGAGTCAGTTAACCGTAACTGGCGCTCGAATTAACTGTAAAAAAATGTTGCATCACATATTTTTTTTGCCCTTATTTTTTATGTCCAACTTAGTGTAGCAGATTCAAATTAACATAAATACCTAAATAAAAAAATCATCTCACCTCTAAAAAATCTATAGAGGAGAGATGATTTTAATCAATCTTTTATCATAAATGAACAAAATTTTTTATAAAGCTACAAGAGGCAAATCCAATTGTTTCTAATTATTAACAGTTGGATGCGTTTCTTTTTTTTTTTTCTAATTGACACACATATTAGCCAGAGCTAATATAATAATTATAAAACACATTAGAAATGACTAATATGTAAGGAGGAAATGTATGCAAAATATAGATCTTAATATTGATATGAAAGTTAAACTAATTCATGGCTTTTCTAATAAAACTAGGCTTCAAATTCTCGAATGTCTAAAAAATCAAGAAAAAACGGTAACACAAATTGTAGAGGAAATTAAAGGGAACCAATCGAACATTTCACAACATCTTGCCTGTTTAAAAGGCTGTGGAATAATTGTGGGAAGAAATGAAGGGAAATACTGCTATTACAGTTTAAGAAATCAACAAATAAGGGATCTATTAACCATGTTCGATCTAGTTCTTGAAGATGTTCAAAATGATGTTGAATGTTGTAAACATCATATCAAATAGAGGTGATTAATTTGGCTGATAAATGTTGTAGTTCTTCTGAAGAACTACCTGTAAAACAAGCGAATTCAAGCTGTTGTACAGGTAACAAAGATTCCGTTGATAACGCCTCCCAAGAGTTTAAACAAGAAGCAACTAATTGTTGTAGTAATAATATATCAAAGGAAATCGTAAAAGAAATAGAAGAGGTAAGTTGCTGCAGTAGTTCTACTACAATGACTGAAGATATAATTCCGGTTAAAACAAGTTGTTGTAGTAGTAATGAACAACCGAAAGAAGAGGCGTTTTTGAATCCTCTTACTTCAGGAGAGAGAATGTCATTCAGAGTACATGGAATGGATTGTCCTGCATGTGCAAAAACCATTGAAAAAGGTTTAAGTAAATTACAGGATATAACTGAAGTAAAAGTTAATTATAATACAGCAAAAATGCAAGTGGTTTCAAGTAACCTAAATGCTTTTATTCCAATTGAGAGTGAAATTAATAAACTCGGATTTTCTGTAGAACCATTAAATCAAAAGGAAAATATAAAGATCTTTACTATTGAAGGTATGGACTGTGGTAGCTGTGCTAAGAGCATAGAAAATCACTTAAATAACATTATATCCGTTAAAATCGTGAGCGTTAATTTTTCTACGGGGAAAATGAAAATTGAACATTCTAATACTGATGAAGATATCATTTCTGAGGTTTCTAAAATTGGTTTTAAAGCTTCATTACCGTCTAATAAACAATTGATAAAGACTCATAAAAATAAAAACGACAGCTTAGTCATCTTGTCAGGTGTACTAATAGCTTTAGGTTTTATCGGTTCATATACCGGAGTTCCTACGTTGATATCATCGGGTCTATACGTAATGGCAATGATTATAAGTGGTTATAAGCCGGTTAAGAGTGCATTTTATGCAATTAAAAGTCGTTCACTGGATATGAATGTTCTAATGTCTGCTGCAGCTATTGGAGCTGCGCTTATAGGTGAATGGCTTGAAGGGGCTACAGTTGTTTGGTTATTTGCAATTGGTACCTTACTACAAACTAAATCGATTGAACGCACAAGAAATTCTATTCGTAATCTTATGGATATAGCTCCTGCTGAAGCTTGGGTGAGTATTGGTTCAGAAATCATTAAAAAACCGGTGGAAGAGATAAAAGTCGGGGAAATCATCATTGTTAAGCCAGGTGATAAAATTCCATTAGATGGTGAAATCACTCAAGGAGAATCAAGTGTAAATCAGGCTCCAATTACAGGTGAGTCCATTCCTATAGATAAGAATATTGGTGATTTTGTATACGCAGGGACTATAAATGAACATGGTTCCCTCGAAATTAGGGTCACTAAGTTAGTTGAAGATACAACTATATCGAAAATAATTCATCTAGTCGAAGAAGCACAAGAACAAAAAGCACCAACGGAAGCTTTTGTAGATAAATTTGCAAGTATTTATACACCAATTGTGTTTATTTTAGCATTAATAATAATGATTTTGCCTCCTCTACTTGGTTCAGGTGCTTGGGGAGAATGGTTTTATAAAGGGCTCGAATTACTCGTTATAGCTTGTCCTTGTGCTCTAGTTATTTCTACACCAGTTGCAATCGTAACAGCTATTGGAAACGCAGCGAAGAACGGTGTCTTAATCAAAGGTGGAACTTTCTTAGAAAAATCAGGGGCTATCACTGCCATTGCGTTTGATAAAACTGGAACTTTGACTGAAGGGAAACCGAAAGTATCGTACATTAATGCGTTAAATGTGTCAGAAGAAGAGTTGCTTTCAATAGCCTTAACACTTGAAGAATACTCAACTCATCCAATCGCTAAAGCAATTGTGGGGTATGTGAATGATAAAAGAATCCAGCCCAAAAATGGAGAGTTATTTAAGAATATCGTAGGCAAGGGTGTTCAATCAACGATTGGTGGAGATGTTTTTTACTCCGGTAATTTAAAGCTATTTGAAGAACTGGACGTATCTTTAGATAATGTAAAAAAACATGTTCAAGAAATACAAAATCAAGGGAAAACGGTAGTTATAATTGGTACTCATGAGCAAGTCATGGGATTGATTGCAGTTTCTGATACAATACGTGAAACTTCAGCTACAGCTTTAACAGCTTTAAAACAAAGTGGAGTTAAGCAAACCGTAATGTTAACTGGGGATAATGAAGGAACTGCAAAAATGATTGCATCAGAAGCTAATGTTGATCGTTATTTCGCAGAATTATTGCCTGAGGATAAAGTGATGGCTATCAAGAAATTACAAAGTGAAGGACATAAGGTTGCCATGGTAGGAGACGGTATTAATGACGCTCCAGCCCTTGCGACAGCAGATTTAGGTATTGCAATGGGAGGAGCCGGAACAGATACGGCTATGGAGACAGCTGATATCGTCTTAATGGCGGATAATCTTGATAAACTTCCTCATACAGTGAAGTTAAGTAGAAAAGCTTTGACTATTATTAAACAAAATATTTGGTTTTCTATAATTATCAAAGTCATTGCACTTGCCTTAATTTTCCCGGGTTATCTTACACTTTGGATGGCGGTATTAAGCGATACGGGTGCAGCATTAATTGTTATTTTAAATGCCTTACGATTGTTAAAGTTTAAATAATATTCATCTACTATAGAAGGGTAATCGTCGACACTTTTTCTTTTGGTGAATTTTTATAAAAAGGAGGTTTACTTACTGTTAATGTAAATCAACAGCTAAGTAAACCTCCTTTATTTCCATCAAGTAGTCAGTTTGTAGTTTAAATAAGGGTCTCTTGTCTCGCCATTATATTTTGAGCCTGAAGTAATTTATTCTTCAATAGTTGCATCAATAATATCAAAGAACTTTATACATAAAAGTCCATCATGAGAGGATTCAATAGAAATTTTTTTTAAAATAGTCAATTTTATCAATAATACCTTGAATGATCTTAAGAGAATTATTTGAATAGTATTGGACTTCAAGTTTCAATTTATTATTTAAAGCGTTTTGAATTATGAAATTTATCTCTTCAAACTTTTGCTCATCAATTATAGGTTTTGGGACATCATTATTTGCTTGCCATTCTGTGTTATTCATAAATGGTGATTTTTAGGTTCATTCAAATGTCCTCAGTAGTTGTTGGTATTGGCTTGGCAGTTTGGACAGCTATATTGGTGGCAGATTACGTTATTCTTCACAAAAAGCAAGGTTAATCATATCAGGTGATAAAAAGATTGCTGTGAATAAAGGGAATGTAATTATATGGTTTGTAAGTGTAATTGTTGGACTTCTGTTTACTTCAAATCCATTATTCACTGCACCATTTGCAAAGGGGATTTTCAAAGGTAACAGCCTGGGATGGGAGTAATACTAACATTTGTGGTTGGTTTAGTCTTAAGTAGTATTGTTTATGTCTATTTTCAAAGTGGATACTAAAAATGAAAAACCCACTTTAGAACAAGTGGAAGCTAAGTAGTAGAATGTTAAACAAAGCCATGAGCAAAAAGTTCTCGTGGCTTTGTTTATTTCTATATTAAATGTAAATAGTAATAAGACTACTAATAATATATGACTAAATATTGATTTGATATAAACCTCGCTAGTCTATATATAAAAATCAAAATCCAGCATCTAAGAGAAAATAAAAACCATACTAGTAAAAATCTAGTACGGTTTTAGAATAAACATGTTACTTTACAGTTATGTTGGTCTTAAATTGTTGAAATAATTGCTCCCTATTTCGAGGAAAGGGGGCATCAATTGCTAACATGCCGTTTTGTTGTAATTGCTCTGCCGTTTCAAATACCCAGGGCTTCTCAAGATGAGCTTTTGAAAGTAAATTAGGCTGTTTAAAAACGGAGATGGGATCACCATGATATAGAATTTGTCCATCACTCATGACGATGATCTCATCAGCCCATTCATATGCAAAATGCACATCATGTGTCGATAAAATAATGGTTTTATGCGGTTTATGAATCGTATTTAAAAGTGACATGATTTGCTTAGAATAATATGCATCGAGACCTGCAGATGGCTCATCTAAAATAAAGACATCGGGATTCATTGCTAAAACTCCAGCAATAGCGACACGTTTTTTCTGCCCTAAACTCAAAAAGTGAATCGGTTTTTGTTGTAGGGGTATAACTTCAGTTTCTTGCATCGCCCAGTCAACTTGTTCAACGACTTTTTCTTTAGACCAGCCAAGATTAATAGGTCCAAACGAAATATCTTGTTTTACAGTGCCAGAAAATAATTGAGAATCCGGATCTTGAAAGACTATGCCAACTTGCTCTCGTAACTGTGATAAAGATTTTCGTCCATATTTCATCCTTTGACCTTTAAAATGTATCTCACCTGAAGTGGGTTGCAATATCCCATTTAAATGCTGAAATAATGTAGATTTACCAGCACCGTTATTACCGAGTAATGCAATTTTCTTACCCTTTTTTATAGAAAGAGAAAGTTCGTTTAATGCAATCGTGCCATCTTGATAGCTATGTGTAAGGTGTTGAATGTCAAAAAATAGCTCATCCATTTAGACTTCCTCCGAACCGAATATGAACAGATACAATACTAATTGAAATGAGTCCAATTACTACCCAATTTCTTTTAGAAAATGAATATTCATTCTCTAATAATTTTATATCTTCCGTATAGCACCGAGAATTCATCGCAATAATTAATTCTTTAGAACGCTGAAACACATGGACAAATAAGGAGGAAACAAGTAACCCTAACGAATTAATACTTTGTTTTACAGTTAAATAACCAAGACGAGAATTTTGTGCTTGATGAATTTTAAGTGATGTTTCCAAAAAAACAAAAATGAAGCGATATGTGATCTCGGTTAATTCGATTAATAATGCTGGTACTTTCAGCTTACTTAAGACATGTAAAATATCATGTACAGGTGTAGTCAATGTTAAGAAGTATAAGCAACTAATACTACTTAGCACTGTAAAAAATAATTGAATTGCCGTCTCAACACTATTTTCCGTAATAAAAATATGTAATCCTAGAAATTTAGTTGTCCAAAGTGATGAGGTAATTAAGGAATAGTTACTTGAAAATGAAATCAAAATGGTCAGCATACTCGATAATAGGAAAAAACTAGGTACTAATAATAACTTGAAATAATATTTAAAAGGAATTTTTGCACCTAAAATTGTAAAAGCACTCATCACAATAAGTGTGATGAGTGATACAAGTGTGTCTCTCACAGTTAACGAAAATAACATCAGAAAAAAGGTAAATACCATTTTTTCTATTGGATGAATATGCTGCCAACGATTCATATAAGCATATTTATCAATAAGAAGCATCTTATATTTGCCCCTCTTTATTTTTAACAGTATCTTTTCGTTTGTATTTACCTCTTGTTAAACCAACAAAGTAACCGATAAAGCCAGCACCAATCGCTGCTTGAAGACAGAATAATAGACTTTCGATTTCACCACTTGGTGGTTCCCAAATACTTGAGAACCAAGGCTCATAAGAAGCATTTATTTCACCAATGGCAGCTTCAGCTTCACCATCAGCCCCTCCGAATTCAGCTCCTTTTTGAATGAAAAGAGGGAAGATTGCAAGAATGACAACGATTGAGATTAGTATTAGATTTTTTTTCAACGTTGTTCAGCCCCTTTCGAGAGAACGCGCAGCGCTTTTAGCTCAGCTACGTTGTATTTTTTTAAGAAATTCATAATGACCACAGTTAAAATACCTTCAGAAATAGCTAAAGGAATTTGCGTTAATGCGAAAATACTACTGAATTTAGTGAAAGAAGCAAAGAATCCACCGACTTCAGAAGGGAAAGCAAGTGCTAATTGAATAGAAGTGACTAGATAAGTGCCAAGATCACCTAAAGTTGCAGCCAAAAATACAGCAAATGCAAAAGGTAAGCCTGCTTTAGAAGTCCCTTTGTATACACCGTAAGCAATTAGAGGACCAACGACTGCCATTGAAAAAGCATTTGCACCAAGTGTAGTTAAGCCACCGTGAGCTAAAAGCAATGATTGGAATAAAAGAACAATAAAACCTACAATACTCATTGCAAATGGTCCAAATAATACAGTTCCTAAACCTACACCAGTAGGGTGAGAACAACTACCTGTAACAGAAGGGATTTTAAGTGCAGATAAAACAAAAGCAAAAGCCCCAGATAAGCCAAGCATCATTTTAGTATCTGGATTTTCCTTAATTGTTTTACTTATTGATCGGAAACCAATAATCAAAAACGGAATTGTTACTGCCCACCAAAAGATAGCCCATTCAACAGGTAAGAACCCCTCCATAATGTGCATGGCAAATGCTTGTTTTGGAACAATCATGACAAATGCTAAAAAGTAGATTATTTTCCAGATAAATATTAATTTTAACTTATTCATATTATTCTCCCTTTTGTTTATGTATTTTTATTGGATATACAGTGATATACAAATAACACCTCCTATGAAATACCTCTCTAGATAGGGCGTACAGCAATTTTTTTAAATAAAAAAGCACCTCTTTCATAGAAAGAAGTGCGTGAAGGAAAAGTCATCAAAAAATAAGACTTACTCACTTTCACACCCATCCTCGTAGGTTGAAACAGTTCCTCACTTTATGGCAGGTCTCCTGGCTTAGATTCATCATTTTGCTACAGCCTTCCCGTCATTTGACAGTGACATCTTGTAGCAAAACTCCTCAATACAGTGGCGGGACCGCGCCGGATTAACACCGACTTCCCTTTTCAGTTAAACGCTAATTTAACACCATAAAGTTTATTGAATTGTTTGATTTCAGAATATAGTGTATCATGGGAAATTTCTTTCTACTAGATTTTTTTTATGTGATTTTCAAAAATATTGAAAATGAGTAGTAAAGTAGATATAACTGTTTTGAACGACTTTATATAGGTGAAAATGCAAACTTTAAATTATGACAAGATAATATTCATAAAAAAACTATTTGAATCTAGTAAAATTTAGTATATGATAGTTACAGATTTAGAATTTACTGAATAATACAATTGAATATCAAATTTAAAAGTGCCGACATGTTTGGACTATTGAGCATGTTGGATAATAGGGAAATCGGTTAGAATCCGATGCAGCCCCCGCTACTGTACCGCTGATGAAATGATAATACTCACTGGTGAAATACTGGGAAGAGATCAAAGTAAAGTGACGCGTAAGCCAGGAAACCTGCTTTTATAATTATGAACGATACTTTTCGGAGGGAAAGGTGAAGGCTACAGTGGACGACGCTTATTTTTTGTGTTGTCTGAATAATCTAGTTTTTAAACCTTAATTCTTTGAATTAAGGTTTTTTTATTTGCCAAAATAGATAACTAGTTGCCAATTCACCCTATTTCCATAGATTTTTCTTGAAAAATGATGAACATCGTATGGGAGGAACACTATGACAACTTGGAATTTAGAAAGTATGAAAAGCCATTTGCTTATTTGCAATGGCAGTAGTTGTTTGAAGAAAGGCGCGGAAGAGGTAACGCTGGCAGTCAGAGATGAGATTGCTATGCTTGAGATTGACGAACAAATACATACTACTCGAACTCGCTGTAATGGGCGTTGCAAAGATGCCTGTGTCGTAATTGCATATCCACAAGGTACTTGGTATAAAGCTGAATCTCCTGAAATTGGTCGTCAAATTGTACGTGATTGTATGGATCAGCAAGTTGCACCTCATGTTGTATACCAAACAATTAATGGCAACATGACGCAAAACCCGACATCAGGAGCGATTAAAGGTATTTCGAAAAACAAATAGTTAGATGTAACGAAAAGGAGATGTTTGAATGTCGCAACTTGGAAAACTTTATGTAGTCGGTTTTGGTCCAGGTGATTTTAAACATATTACAACTAGAGCAGTTGAAGCATTGCAAGAAAGTGATTTCATTATCGGTTATAAAACGTACGTTGAACTCATTCAAGATTTAATTGATAGTAATACAGCAGTCATCAGTACAGGTATGACTGAAGAAGTTTCTCGGGCTCAAGAAGCTGTAAGACAAGCTGAAAATGGTAAAAAAGTGGCAGTTATTTCAAGTGGAGATTCCGGTGTCTACGGAATGGCCGGACTAGTTTATGAAGTGTTAATCGAAAAGGGATGGACAGAAGAAACTGGTGTTGAAATTGAAGTTATTCCTGGTATTTCGGCTATTAACTCTTGTGCTTCTTTACTTGGCGCACCAGTCATGCATGATTCATGTACGATCAGCTTAAGTGACCATCTAACTCCATGGGATTTAATAGCAAAACGTGTGGAAGCTGCGGCAATGGCGGATTTTGTAATAGCTCTTTACAATCCACGTAGTGGCCGTCGTACACGCCAAATTGTCGAAACACAACGTATTTTACTACAGTATCGTTCACCTGAAACACCAGTAGGGTTAGTAAAAAGCGCCTATCGTGATAGACAAAATATCATCATTACTAATTTAAAAGATATGTTGAATCATGATATTGGCATGTTAACGACAGTTGTCATCGGCAATTCATCGACATTTTTGTATGACAATAAGATGATTACACCTCGTGGTTACCAAAGAAAGTACACATTGAATGCCGAAAAACAACCACTTAAACCACATCAACGCTTGAAAGAAGAGGCTGAGCCATGGGCAATGGACCAAGAAACCGGTATTCAGCGTAGTCAAAATATTGAAAGTACACCTGCTTTAGAAAGAGCCCAGCTACAGTCAGTTATAAAAACAGAACCAAAACCTGAAATTAGCTCTTTTGAAATGGCATTAGATGCATTAACTCGTGTGACGGGTCAACAAGTGGAAACTCAAACTACTTTTGTACAACAAGAAATGGAATCTATTTTCGAATTAGCCGTAAGCCCTGGGGTTGCCAATAAAAGATTTACACCAAAACAAATGTTGACATTAGCTGAAGTAGTTGGAGAAAAAGGGACAATGGAATATACACCAAATCATAATATTCTTTTGAAAATTCCAACAACAATACCAGATATCATTACAGCTAAACTGCAAGAAGCAAACTTTATTCTGTCACCAGTAGGTGATGTTGTCACAATAAAAGCATGTGATTTCTGTAATGGTGAAAAAACTGGCGGTATTCCATATGCAGAGGAACTTCAAGAAAAACTTGGCGGTCTGAACATGCCTAAAGAATTTAATATCGGTTTTAATGGCTGTGGTATGGCATGTTACAAAGCTGTGATGGAGGACGTCGGAATTGTCTATCGAAAAGGTAAATTTGATCTTTTTGTAGGTGCGAAACCAGTTGGTAGAACGGCTCATCCAGGACAACCGGTAGCAGAGGGCATCGAGCCTGAGAAAATTGTAGAAGTTGTCAGCAATATTGTTGAAGAATATCGTCAAAACGCACATCCGAACGAGCGCTTGTTCAAATACTTCAAACGTGTGAAGCGAATTCAAGGATTTAACTATCAAGATATGTCACCAAAAATTGAAATTGAACCTGCACCTTGCGGGGATTAACACTAAGGGGGAATTGTATTTATGAAAGCCATATTATTCGTAGGTCATGGTAGTCGTTTAGCAGAAGGTAATGCAGAGGTTAACAAATTTGTTGAGCAATTAAAGCCAACTTTAGATGATCAACTACTAGTAGAATCTTGTTTTTTAGAATTCGCATCACCAAACATTGCGCAGGGAATTGATAATTGTGTTGCTAAAGGTGCAACAGACATCCATGTTATTCCGATTATTTTATTACAAGCGGGACATTCGAAAATTCATATTCCAGCAGCGATTGACGAAGGTAAAGCAAAATATCCTACTGTAGAAATTACATATGGTCGTCCACTAGGTGTACATGAATCCATTTTCTCAATTTTAAAAGAGCGGTTAACAGAAGCTGGTTTCAATCATGAAGAGGAAAATAAAGATACAGCTATTTTATTAATCGCACGTGGTGGTAGTGACCCAGATGCTAATAGTGACTTTTATAAAATTGCCCGTATGCTTTGGGAACAGTTAAATGTTCGTACAGTAGAATGTGCATTTATGGGTGTAACTTACCCGACAGTTGAGGAAGGTATTGAAAGATGTCAGCAACTCGGAGCAAAAAAAGTAATTATGCTTCCTTACTTCCTATTCACAGGTATTCTGATGGAACGTATGGAAAAAATGGTTTTAAGTTATCAAACTACGTACCCTGAATTAGAAGTGAAATTAGCGGCTTACTTCGGTTATCATGCTGAACTAAAAACAGTATTAGCAGATAGAGTTGTAGAATCACTTCAAGGTGATGTGAAAATGAACTGTGATACTTGCCAATACCGTATCAATGCAATGGAATTTGTAGAGCATCATCACCATCATGACCATGATCATGAACACGGCCATCATCACCACCACGATCATGACCACCACCATGAACATGATCACGAACATGCTGGTACTGTAAAATGATTTTGTTTTTAGCAGGAACAAGCGATGCAAGAGAATTGGCGATAGAGTTACAACGAATTGGATACCCGATTTTAGCAACTGTTGTCACTGAATCAGCTGCAAAAAGTTTAGTTGAAGCAAATATAGAAACACATATTGGACGTCTAACAGCTGAAGATATGGCTCAATTTATTCAATCAAAAAATCTAAAAACTGTAGTTGATTCATCACATCCATTTGCAGAAGAGGCATCAAAAAACGCGCTAGAGGGTGCAAGATTAGCAAGTGTGCCATATATCCGTTATGAACGTGAAAGTCAGCAATTCGAAAATGACAAATTAATCTTAGTAAAAGACTACGAGGAAGCAGCGAATTTGGCGGCCAAAAAACGTGGTGTCATCATGCTGACAACTGGCAGTAAAACACTTGGTACATTTACTGAGAAGTTATTAGGTTTAGAGGATACAAGAGTCATTGCCCGTATGCTACCACGTTTAGATAACATGGAAAAATGCGCAGAGCTTGGTGTAGAGCAAAAGAATATTGTTGCTATTCAAGGTCCATTTTCAAAAGAGCTTAATATGGCACTTTATAAGCAATACGGTGTCACTTTAATGATTACAAAAGAAAGTGGCAAAGTAGGTTCAGTTGATGAAAAATTAACAGCAGCTCTAGAATGTGGCATTGAAACAATTATGATTGCAAGACCGAAAGTAGCTTATGAGAATGTTCATTCTACTTTTATAGATGTAATTCAAGCATTACAAACTCAACTTTCCCAAATTTAGGAGGCAGTCCAAATGGATTTTAGAACAGATTTTAAACCTTTAACAGTTGATCCAGATAAAATTTACGAACATAGTTTTGCTACTATTTTAGAGGAATATGGTCAGCATGATTTTACTGAAGATGAATGGAAAATCATTCGTCGTATTATTCATGCTTCAGCCGACTTTGATTTAGGTCGCTCAGTCATCATTCATCCAGATGCGATTGAAGCGGGTATTAGAGCTATTCGTTCTGGTAAAGCAGTTATCGCTGATGTGCAGATGATTGAAAGTGGTACAGGACATAAACGTTTCCAAAAACACGGAGGAGATGTATATTGCTACATTTCTGATGAAGATGTTTCGAAAGCAGCAAAAGAAGCAGGTGCTACACGTGCCATTATGTCAATGCAAAAAGCTGCGCATTTACATGAGGGTGGTATTTACGCAATTGGAAATGCACCAACTGCATTACTTGAATTGATTCGCTTAATTAAAGAAGGTGTAGTAAAACCTGATTTAATTATCGGAATGCCTGTTGGTTTTGTATCTGCTGCGGAATCAAAAGAAGAATTAGCTAAAATCACAGAAGTACCGTTTATTACGAACCTTGGACGCAAAGGTGGTAGTACCGTAACTGTTGCTGCACTTAATGCCATCTCATTATTAGCTGACCAGGCTTAACAATGCAAAAGAAAGAGAAAAAAGATCCATCGCAAATGCGTCATGGCTATACAACAGGTGCTTGTGCAACAGCAGTAACAAAAGCAGCTTTAACGGCTCTTATTACTGGCGAAGCACAAGAAACAGCAACGATCCATTTGCCGGTGGGCCGAGATGCGACATTTACCATAGAGAAAAATACCTTTGTAGGAAATTCAGTAAGTTGTGAGACGATAAAGGATGCTGGAGATGATCCAGATGCAACACATAAAGCATTGATTATTTCTACTGTCAGCTGGGGTGATCAACCTGGAATAATTTTAGATGGAGGAGTCGGCGTGGGACGAGTGACCAAGCCGGGTCTTCCTGTTCCTGTTGGAGAAGCTGCAATTAATCCAGTCCCAAGGAAAATGTTGAACACTACTGTCCAAGAAACGCTAGATGAATTTCAAATTGACCGTGGAGTAAAAGTTGTCATTTCTGTTCCTAATGGAGAAGAAATTGCAAAAAAGACGTTAAATGGTCGATTGGGAATTATCGGAGGTATTTCTATTTTAGGTACTAGAGGAACCGTTGTACCTTTTTCTAGTTCGGCTTATATGGCCAGTATTGTTCAGGCGATTAGTGTAGCAGTTGCCATGGGTTGTGAACATGTCGTGTTGACAACAGGTGGTCGAAGTGAAAAATATGGCATGCAACAATATGAAGGACTATCTGAGGAAGCTTTTATTGAGATGGGTGATTTTGTTGGTTTTTCATTAAAGCACTGTAAACGTCTAGGAGTTAAAAGAGTGTCATTAGTAGGTATGATGGGAAAATTCTCTAAAGTTGCTCAAGGTGTCATGATGGTTCACTCGAAAAGTGCCGCAATTAATTTTGAATTCATGGCAGAACTTGCAAAAGACGTCGGAGCACCTGATGAGCTAGTGCAAGAAGTGGTAGGAGCAAATACAGCTTCTCAAGTTGGTGAGATGATGATGGAAGCTGGTTATGATCAATTTTTCAATCATTTATGTGAAGCATGTTGTTCAGCGTCTCTCAACCATGTGCGAGGAGGACTTATAATGGATACTGCCATTTATTCCATGAAAGGACAATTATTAGGGAGGGCTGATTGTATTGACTCAATCGATTAAATTGATCGGAATTGGAGATAACGGACAAGAGAGTTTGTTACCTCAATACATTTCGTGGATTGAAGAAAGTGAAGTATTGGTAGGCGGAGAAAGATTACTTGAATTCTTTCCATATTATATGGGCGAAAAAATTGTTGTAAAAGGTGGGTTGAAATTTCTAGTAGAACAATTGAAAAATGAAACGCGTAAAACGGTCATCTTAGCGTCAGGAGATCCTTTGTTTTACGGTCTAGGTGGTTATTTAGCAAGCAAAATAGATGTCGAAGTTTATCCTTATTTTAGTTCCATTCAATTAGCTTTCTCAAAAATGGGTGAGAGTTGGCAAGATGCGTATTTAATAAGTGTTCATGGACGAAGTATGAAGGGCTTAGCGCAGAAGATTGATGGCAAATCGAAAATTGCTTTGTTAACGGATTCTGATAATAGCCCAAGTGTAATTGCGGAATATTTATTATCCTTTGGTATGACAGAATATCGCGCTTTTGTTGCAGAAAACATACAAGGTGAAGGTGAAAAATACGGTTGGTTTGAATTAGAGGACATGAAAAACCTTGAGTTCTCTCCATTAAATGTTGTCATTTTAAAAAAAGTAGGATTAAGCCCTAACTGGACATTAGGCATTGATGATGAAGAATTTTCACAACGTAAACCTGATAAAGGGCTGATTACAAAAAAAGAAATTCGTGTCCTAAGTTTATATGCCATGCAATTAACGAGTAACAGTATTGTTTGGGATATCGGTACATGTACAGGTTCAATGGCTATTGAATCTGCAAAGCTTGCACCAGAAGGACAAGTATTTGCCATTGAAAAAAATGAAGTTGATCTTGAAAATTGCCTACAAAATCAACGGAAATTCCGTACAGATTTAACAGCGATACATGGCAAAGCGCCTGAAGGTCTAGATACATTCCCGAATCCAGATGCCATTTTCATCGGTGGTACAGGTGGTAACATGAAGGATCTATTAAAAGCATGTTGTGAGCGTTTAACTAAAGGTGGAAGAATTGTTTTAAATGCTGCGACCATCGAAAATTTATATCGCGCGAATGAAGCATTTGAGGAGTTTGGTTTTGAAACATCTATTATACATGCCCAAATTTCTAGAAGTAAACCAATTTTAGGTATGAAACGATTTGTACCATTGAATCCAATCTATATAATTACGGCTAAACGAAAGGAAGACATCCATGAGTAATTTTGGTACTTTATACGGTCTAGGAGTAGGTCCTGGAGATCCTGAACTTATTACAGTTAAAGCATTCCGTGTGATTCAGGAATCACCAGTTATCGCTTATCCGCGAAAACGCAAAGGAAGTAAAAGTTATGCACAACGCATTGTTGATGTATACATTCGTCCGGGTGAAAAAGATATGCTTGGTCTTGTTTTCCCTATGACGAAGGATCAAGAGATTCTTGATAGAGAGTGGAATAAAGCAGTTGAACTAGTATATGAAAAATTACAAGAGGGCAAAGACGTTGCTTTTGTAACTGAAGGCGATCCTCTACTCTATAGTACATTCATTCATATGATGAAGTTGATGCAAGAATTGCACCCAGAAATAGAGATTAAAACAGTACCGGGTATATCATCTTTCAACGGTTCAGCATCACGTTTAGGGATTGCACTTGCTGATGGGGATGACCATGTTGCGATTATTCCAGCTACCAATGATTATGCTGCTATGAAAAAAGCACTTGAAGACCATGATGCTGTTGTATTCATTAAAGTGGCAAAGGTAATGGATCTAATGATTCAAGTTTTAAAAGAATTAAATCTATTTGACAAAGCTTCAGTCGTAACAAAAGTTACCTCGGATGAGGAAGTCATTTGGACAATGGATGAATTAGAAGATGCAGAGCTAGAATACTTAACATTAATGGTGGTGCGTAAATAATGAAAAAAATATACATAGTTGGCGCAGGTCCTGGAGATCCAGATTTAATCACAGTAAAGGGCTTAAATATTTTACAAACGGCAGATGTAGTGATGTATACAGATTCACTAGTAAATGACGAGCTTATTGCAAAAGCAAAACCAGAAGCCGAAGTAATTAAAACAGCAGGTATGCATTTAGAAGAAATGGTCGGTGTCATCGTTGACCGAGTGAATGCTGGAAAAACCGTAGCTCGCATCCATACAGGTGACCCTGCAATGTACGGTGCGACAATGGAACAACTAGCATTACTTAAGAAGGAAAATATTCATGCAGAAGTCATACCTGGTGTCAGCTCAGTTTTCGCTTCAGCTGCTGCTATTGGAGCTGAGTTAACAATACCAGATTTAACGCAAACACTCATTTTAACTCGTGCAGAAGGCCGTACTCCAGTACCTGAATTTGAAAAACTGAGTGATTTAGCAAGTCACCATTGTACAATTGCATTATTTTTGAGCGCTACTTTAACAAAGAAAATTGTCAAAGAACTACAAACAGCAGGTTGGAGCGATGAGACGCCAATTGCCGTAATACAAAGAGCTTCTTGGCCAGATCAAAAAATCGTTCGTACTACATTGATAAACTTAGATGAAGATATGCGTAAAAATGGAATTCGTAAACATGCAATGATTTTAGCAGGTTGGGCGCTTGATCCTAATATTCATGATAAAGATGAGTACCGTTCAAAATTATACGATGCAACATTTACTCACGGATTCCGAAAAGGTGTGAAGCCGCAATGATTGAATTACAAGAAGGTATAGAACCGGTTGTAGTTCAACATAATCAATTTGCCATTGTTGCTATAACGAAGCACGGTGTACAAACAGCACGTAATTTACATCGATCATTTGTACACTCAGACGTATACTATATGAGTAAATTTGAACAAGGTGATGAACAACAAAAGCATATTCAACTATTTACAGGAAGTGTACGCATGTTGTTACCAACACTATTCAAACAATATAAAGGTATCATCATGATAATTTCACTTGGTGCTGTCGTACGTATGATTGCACCTATTTTAGTAGATAAAAAGACAGATCCTGCAGTTGTAGTCATTGATGACCGTGCGGAAAATGTCATCAGTGTTCTATCAGGTCATTTAGGTGGAGCAAATGAATTAACACATGAAGTAGCTTCTGCATTAAATGCTCGTGCAGTTATTACAACTGCATCAGATGTTCAAAAAACAATTCCCGTAGACCTTTTCGGTTCTCGCTTTGGCTGGGTTTGGGACTCAGCAGATAAGTTAACACCTGTAAGCGCCTCCGTAGTAAATGAAGAACCTGTTGCGATTGTTCAAGAATCTGGTGAGAAAAACTGGTGGCATCTACAAACACCTATGCCAGAAAACATCAAACAATATCCGAGCATTACAAAAGCTCTAGAGGCAAAGCCAAAAGGGGCATTAATCATTACGCACCGATTGCTAACGAAAGCTGAAGAAGCCATATTAGAAAATGGTGTTGTGTATCGTCCGCAGAATGTCGTAATCGGAATGGGCTGTAATCGCGGAACATCTTCAGAAGAGATTGAACAAGTTATTTTGGAAACTTTGCAAGAACTTCAAATTTCGATTAAAAGTGTCAAAGCACTATGTACCATCGATCTAAAAAAAGATGAGCAAGGTTTCCTTCAAATTGTCGCAAAATATGGATGGGATTTTAAGTACTACACACCATCTGAATTGAATATTGCCACAATCGAAGCACCATCTGATACTGTGTTCAAATATACAGGTGCTTATGGTGTAAGTGAACCAGCAGTTCGCTTATATACTAGTTCAGATGATTTAGCATTAGTAAAGAAAAAATCAGGTAACACAACCATTTCAGTTGCCGTCATGTCACATGATTAATAGTATCAATTGCTCATTAAAACCGGTTGTTTATGCCGGTTTTAATTGCAATCTCGGGGGATAAGTGATGAGTTCAAGAAGACTAGTAATTGCAGGTACAGGAAGTGGCGTTGGAAAAACGACGTTTACAATTGGGATAATGGCTGCTTTGCAAAAGCAAGGTTATCAAGTGCAAGGATTCAAATGTGGTCCAGATTATATAGATCCCTCATATCACACAGCGGTAACCGGCCGTACTTCTCGTAATCTAGATAGCTGGATGTTTGATCATGAAACCGTTAAGGAAATGCTAGTCCGTGCGAGTTCAGGAGCAGATATTTCCATTATTGAAGGCGTTATGGGGTTTTATGATGGTAAAAGTCCGCTAAATGATGCAGGCTCTACAGCTGAAATTAGTGTTATCACGGATAGTCCTGTATTACTTATCGTTAATTGTGCCAGTATGGCCCGTAGTGTAGCAGCCATCGTTAAAGGATTCCAAATACTTTCGGATACGCCAAATATTATAGGGGTCATTGCCAATCAAGTTGGTAGTGTAAATCACTATAAAATAGTTAAGGCCGCCATTGAACAAGAGTGTGGTATTCCTGTACTAGGATATTTAAAACGCGAAAAGGGTATTGATATTCCAAGTCGACAATTAGGTTTGATACCTGCTATTGAACGCGGTGAATTGAATCCATTCTTTGACCAACTTGCATCGCTCATTTCAGAAACAGTCGATATAAATCGCATATATGAATTGGCAAAAACCTCTGAAATTGCGCATTTCTCTACTGGATTATTTGACCAACGACATGCTAGAGGCATAACAATTGCTGTAGCAAAGGATGCTGCTTTCAATTTTTATTATGAAGAAAATCTAGAGTTATTAAGAGCATACGGTGCATCACTTGTTTTCTTCTCACCAGTAAATGGTGAAGTAGTACCAGAAAATGTGGATGGACTATACATAGGAGGGGGATTCCCAGAAGAATTTGCGGCGGAGCTTTCAAAACAAGAAGCTGTCAAACATTCAATACGACACGCAGTGAAAAGTGGAATGCCTACCTTAGCAGAGTGTGGTGGATTTATGTATTTAACAGATTCTATTTCAGATACAAAAGGCAATACATATCCAATGACTGGTATCATTCCTGGCGCTGTACAAATGCAAGAAAAGCTTGCTGCACTTGGGTATCGTGATATTACCGGCACTCCACATAACTTCATAATTGATGAAAATCAAATGGCTAAAGGGCATGAATTCCATTACTCCACTTTTAAAGCTTCAGAGGAAATTCAACCAGCATATGAAACAACTGGGCGTTTTGGTAAAAAGGCAGAAGGTTATTTAAACGGGAATTTAGTTGCAGGATATACACATTTCCACTTCGCATCAAACCCTGAATTAGTAGAGCAGTGGGTGAATGCATGTGTGAGACATCAACAACAATGACATATTATCCAATCATGCTTCAGTTGAAAGGTAAATATTGTGTCGTCATTGGTGGAGGCAAAGTGGCAAATCGGAAAGTAACATCACTATTAAATGCCGGAGCCATTGTTACTGTCATTAGCCCAGTACTACATGAGAAACTGCAAGAAAAATGGCGTAATGGTCTCATTACATGGTTTGAAAAGTCATTTGAAGTTTCTGATTTAGAAGATGCTTTTTGTATTATTGCTGCTACGAATCTTCCAGATGTTAATGCAAAAGTTAAGGAAAGTGCCATGGCACATCAACTTGTGAATATAGTAGATGACGCAAGTGGAAGTAACTTTATAGTACCTGCAACATTGAGACGAGGAGATTTAACAATTGCAGTTTCAACTTCTGGTACAAATCCAGGTTTAGCAAAGAAACTAAAAGATGATTTATCTCTTCAATTTGATGACTATTACGAAGAGTACGTGGCATTTTTGCAAAACGCTCGTACGGAAGTATTAACGAATGTGATCGATGAAAAATGTAAGAAGCAACTATTAGAAGCTCTATTAAGGTCGGAATTTTTAACTTTAACGAAAGAAAGTAAAATAGTCGAACGAGATAAGCTATTTCAACAATATTTAACAAGGGGGATTGCGCCATGGCAGTAGGAAAAGTGTATTTAGTAGGTGCAGGTCCAGGCGATCCAAGACTAATAACAGTCTATGGAGTGGAATGTATTCAAAAGGCTGATGTTATTGCATACGATAGACTCGTTAATCCGAAATTACTTGAACATGCAAAAAAGGACGCTGAACTGATTTTCTGTGGAAAGTCACCAGGGAAGCATCACCTAATTCAGGATCAAATTCATGATTTATTAGTTTCAAAAGCATCAGAGGGAAAAACGGTTACTAGATTAAAAGGCGGAGATCCTTGTGTTTTTGGTCGAGGAGCAGAAGAAGCAGAAGTACTAGCCAAAAACGGTATTGAATATGAGATTATACCAGGTATTACTGCTGGAATAGCAGCACCTGCCTATGCAGGGATACCGGTTACTCATCGTGAATATGCATCAAGCTTTGCCATTGTTACTGGTCATGGTAGAGAAGATAAAGGACAAGACCATTTAAACTGGGATGCTTTGGCTAATGGAATCGATACGATTGCCTTTTATATGAGTGTCGGTAATTTAGCCTATATAAGCGCTCAATTAATTGCCCATGGTAAAGAGGCAAAAACCCCAGTGGCAGTTATAGAATGGGGTACAACAGAACATCAAAGAACATTAACAGGGACATTAGAAAATATTCATGATTTAGTTGTTAATGAAGGGTACCACAACCCATCGATGGTATTAGTTGGTGAAGTTGTTCAAATGCGAGATAAAATTAAATGGTATGAAAAACAGCTTTCTGTTGTCGTGCAATAAGATATAGTGAACTGTTATAGATAGTAATGAAAAGGAGATAAATAAATGTCTATTATAGAAGTTTTAAAAGAGCGACGTGCAATCCGTAACTATGAGGACAAGCCTGTTGAAAAAGAGAAAATTGAACAATTATTAGTAGCTGCAACATTTGCTCCAAATGATCGTTTACGCGAACCTTGGAATTTTTATGTTATCCAAGGTGAAGCAATGACTCGCTATGAAGCAATGGCGGAAGCTTATTTACAAGAACGTTTCCCTACAAAACCTCATTTAGTTGAGAGCTCTTTAAAAGTAGTTACAACAACACCTGTTGGCATAGTTGTAACAGCGGATCAAATACCAGATAAACCTGATGATTCAGAGGATAATATTTTTGCCGTGTGCTGTGCCATCCATTCAATGTGGTTAGCTGCAAAAGAATTAGGACTAGGATTTGTATGGCGTACACGAGGTGTCGGTTTAGTACATGATGAACGTATGTTAAATTTTATCGGTTCTCCTGAAAATGAAAAAGTGATTGGTACAGTTTTCATTGGTTATCCAGAAGAAGGTCGTGAAGTCTCACCGACTAAACGTACTTCTTATGAAGAAAAAACTAAGTGGTTATAAAAGAAAGTTAGGGGGGATTTATATGGCGCGTCAAGGTCTATTTTTGGTGTATACTGGGGATGGTAAAGGTAAAACAACTGCATCGCTAGGTGTTACATTACGAGCAGTAGGTCGGGGTTTAAATGTCAGGTACATGCAATTTATTAAATCTCCAGAACGTACATACGGAGAGGCATTGGCCCTTCGAAAATTAGGTGTTGAAATGGAGCAAATGGGTATTGGTTTTACATGGACTAAAACGCCCGATGAACATAGACAAGCGTTACAAGTAGCTTGGACAAAAACAAAAGAAGCTCTTGCTGATCCAACGATTGACTTACTCGTGTTAGATGAGCTCAATAATGCATTAGCAATAGCTAAATTCCCAATCGACGACGTATTACCACTTCAAGAAGTAATTGAAGCGATTCAAAATCGACCAAAAACAATGCATCTTGTTGTAACAGGACGAAGTGCAAAAGATGAACTAATCCAACTAGCGGATTTAGTTTCTACAATTGAAGCTACTAAACATTATTACGAACAAGGTATACCTGCAGTAAAAGGTTTAGAATTTTAAGGAAAGAGGGAATGGAATTGACCGCAAAGGCGTTAATGATACAAGGAACAGCATCTGACGTTGG
Source organism: Viridibacillus sp. NPDC093762 (assembly GCF_050279675.1). Lineage (NCBI taxonomy): Bacteria > Bacillati > Bacillota > Bacilli > Caryophanales > Caryophanaceae > Viridibacillus > Viridibacillus sp. NPDC093762. The sequence continues at coordinate 78,518 of NZ_JBNNUK010000002.1, forward strand.
GAAAAGTATGATATGTACTGCTTTCTGTCGTATTTTTTCGGATGAAGGATACAAAGTTGTTCCATTTAAATCACAGAATATGGCGCTGAATTCTTTTGTCACAGTTGATGGAGGAGAAATTGGTCGAGCACAAGGTGTGCAGGCTGAGGCAGCAAGAGTCATTGCAACGACAGATATGAACCCAATCTTATTAAAACCAAAGCAAGATATGGTATCTGAAGTTATTGTGCATGGTAAGCGCTTCCTAGACATGACAGCTACTTCATATCGCAACAACTTTGTTCAAGAAGCAATGCCAATTGTTGAAAAGTCAGTACGCAAGCTTCAAGACGAATACGAAATAATCGTTTTAGAGGGAGCGGGTAGCCCAGCTGAGATTAATCTAAAAAATCGAGACATTGCTAATATGCGGATGGCCCATCTAGCAGATGCAGCTGTAATTCTTGTTGCTGATATTGATCGTGGTGGTGTATTTGCATCTATTATTGGCACACTCACATTATTAGATGAAGCTGAGCGCAAACGTGTAAAAGGTATTATTATTAATAAATTTAGAGGTATGCGTGAGTTATTAGATGATGGTATTGAATGGTTAGAAAAAGCAACTGGTATTCCAGTGTTAGCTGTTGTACCTTACATAGAAATTAATATTGAAGCAGAGGATTCATTGGCTTTATCATCACTTCGATTTAAAAAACCAAAACAACAAGAGTTTGCCATCGATATAGCGATGATTCGTTTACCAAGAATTTCGAATTTCACTGATGTAGACCCATTTTTTGATGAACCTGAAGTAGGCGTTCGTTTAGTACGGTCATTAAGTGAACTTGGTACACCGGATTTACTTATATTACCGGGCACAAAAAACACTGTTGATGATTTACAATGGCTTCGAGATGAAGGTTTTGTGGAAGGAATTCAAAAGCTTCGTGCAAAAGGGACACGTATTTTCGGTATTTGTGGTGGATTCCAAATGCTGGGTGATCAATTGTTAGATCCTGAAGCAATAGAAGGTGATGGACGTAATTCAGAAGGATTAGGGTTATTACCAGTCACAACGGTTTTCAATGCGTCAAAGAAAACGAAACAAATGACTGGAAATTTATTGTCTAATGGTCAAGAGCTCACTGGCTTTGAAATACATCTCGGACAAACTGAAATACAAGATTCGAATACAAAGGCCTTTTTAAAACTACATGATAGCCGTTTAGATGGGGCAGTATCATCGGATGGACGTGTTATCGGCACATATTTCCATGGGATTTTTAATAACCGAGAATATACTCGTGAAATAGTAAATGTTTTAAGAATTGAAAAGGGTTTAACTGCTATTTCAGAAGAGGTTAAAACCGATGCACAACGCCGTGAAGATGCTTATCAGTTACTGGCGGAGCATGTAAGGAAACATACCGATATGGAAAAAGTGTATGAAATCATGAACCTTATGTCATCTGAAAATATATAAATGTTCACTTCCGGGTACAGTCTCAAATGGGTTAGATGAGACTGCCGGGATTTTTTTATTAAGAACGTCTATTTGAAACGTTTTCTTGTTGTAAGGAAATTTGGGATACCATTATATATAGAATTTATTATTTAATATGTAATAAGCTTCTCAACAAGAATTGTTGTAAAGTATAGTTAGGATATGTTTGGTAACAACTGGACGTAATGAATTCTGTTTGGAAAATGATTCAACATTTGAATCTATTAATAAAAATAAATTTATGTAATTGATGCTTTCAAGGGGGAGAGTAAAATGAAGAATATAAAAGAACTTCTAGTGAAATCTATTTCACAAAGCTATGAAGGATTTGTATTATCAGATCATGAAGGGCGAGTTTTTTTTGCAAACGCTGCAGTGGAAACGATTTCAGGAGTAAGTATTGATCAAATTGTTAATACGACACCTGAAGAATTGCAAGAAGAAGGAGTAATTATTAAGCACTCTCAGCAAATTCTTCAAAAAAACCCCTTAACGATATACCAAAAATTAAGTTCTGGTAAAGAAATCTTCATTACGAGTAAGCCTATCAGAGATGATGAAGGAACTATTATTTGCTATGCTGCTAACTACAGAGATTTATCAACCTTGAATACATTATTTAATGAGCATCAAAAATACTCAACCGTAAATTATTTAGAATTAGAAAGACTTCGCGAAAACCTTACAAAAACAGAAGGTATTATGAGTATTTCTCCAGTAATGAATGATCTTAAAGAGCTTATTGAAAAAATTGCTAAGACAGATGCGACTATTCTGATACTCGGAGAATCAGGGACGGGCAAAGAGGTTATCTCTAAAAATATACATAACTTGAGCAAGCGTAAAACTGCACCCTATATTCAAATAAACTGCGGTGCAATACCAGAAAATTTAATAGAAGCGGAACTTTTTGGGTATGAAAAAGGAGCTTTTACAGGTGCAAATACAAATAAGCCAGGTTTACTTGAGGTAGCAAACAATGGAACAGTATTACTTGATGAAATCGGTGAAATGCCATTACATTTGCAAGTGAAATTATTGAGAGCCATACAAACAAATGAAATTACAAGAGTCGGTGGCACCGTTAAAAAGCAGCTTAATGTACGTTATATAGCAGCGACTAATAAGAATCTAAAAGCACTCGTGCTAGAAGGTAGATTTCGTGAAGACCTTTATTATAGATTAAATGTCATTCAAGTCCAGGTTCCAGCATTAAGAGAACGTGAGCATGATATAGAATATTTAAGCCGTTTCTTCCTTGAAAAATTCAAAAAAAAATATGAGAAAACATTAGAGTTTTCGGAACGTGCATTACTTATTTTAAAGCAATATGAATGGCCAGGAAATGTACGTCAACTAGAAAATATGATTGAACAACTTGTTATTTTATCTGAAGAACCACTAATACTTGAGCACAATATTCCACAAGAACTAACACATATGAAACCTTCTCAGAAACAGCTTACAAAGACAATTTCTCCATTAAAAGAAGTGGTCGAAATAACAGAAAAAAATGAAATAATGAAAGCATTGCAAGCCTGCTCTTCAATTAGAAAAGCAGCAAAAGTATTGGGCATTAGCCACACAACCTTACTTAGAAAGATGAATCAATATAACATTACTTAAAAAAATCCCTCCTTTGGGATTTTTTTATTTTGGTTAAAGTGGTTTATTTCCGAACCGATTTTACTTGCAAATGTTATTTTGGTTTGTATTAGAACCACTAATGGTTCTGAAATGAACCGTTATATTAACATTAATGTTTAGAATGTTGCTACAAATAGAGATTGATAAGCTATGAAGTTGGCACGGAAATTGCTACTAAGTTTATAAGGAGGTGTTTGATTGGAATATATTGAATTGAAAATAATAGATGAAGAGAAAAGGATATTTCTACTTACGCTAAATCGGCCAACGGTAAAAAATGCATTAAATCGTGAAGTTATTCATCAACTGACAGAAACAATTGACCACCTTGAACAAGAGAAATTAGCTAATGTTGTTATTCTCCAAGGAAAAGAGCATCATTTCGCCGCTGGTTCAGATATTAAGGAAATGCTAAATGCAAATGAAATGACAATTGAAAATATCGTAAAAAATGTGCACTCATTGCATAAAAAAATGTCGGATAGTAATATCGTTTTCATTTCATCAATAGAAGGATATTGTTTAGGCGGAGGATTTGAACTCGCATTAGCGACAGATATGCGTATAGTGTCGAAACATGCGACTTTTGGATTACCAGAAGTGAAGTTGGGCATTTTACCAGGTGGCTGGGGAACGCAAAAATTTTTAACGATAGCAGGGAGCTCAAATGCAACCAGATACTTATTGACGGGAGATTTTTTCAATGCTGATATGGCTCTATCCATGAATCTTGTTAGTGAAGTAGTAGAAGATCCTTTGTTACAAAGTAAAGAAATTGCAATGAAAATCGCTTCACAAAGTAACCAAGCAATTAGATCAATTAAAAAGTTATTAATAGGCATTGAATATTCAATTATAGAACAACGTCTACAATTAGAGCAGGAAGCATTTAAACAATTGCTTATTAATGGTGAAGCTCAAGAAGGCTTAGGGGCATTCGTTGAAAAAAGACAACCAAATTATAGAAAGTAGTGATTATTGTTAAAGATGTGTATATTGTAGCGGCAAAAAGAACAGCCATTGGATCCTTTGGTAAAACGTTAAAAGACTATTCAGCAGTTGATTTAGGGGAATTTGTTGTGAATGCACTTTTCGAAGATGTGCCATTTCTTAAAGAAGAAGTTGATGAAATATATATGGGTAATGTATTAAAGTCTGGTTTGAAAGGAAATCCTGCTAGGCAAATTGGAATTCTTACTGGTCTACCAATTTCGGTTTCAGCGATGACGATTGATATGCAATGTGCATCAGGGTTAACTGCAATTATCCAAGGAGTCAATCGCATTCAATGCGGGGAAAGCGAGGTTATTGTTGCAGGGGGAATTGAGAGTATGACCAACGTCCCGCATCTAATGCTAGAAAGTAGATGGGGAACAAGATTGGGAAACCCGCCAGTAGTGGATGCATTATTACATGATGGGCTTGTTTGTGCAATTGAAGGCTATCATATGGGTATTACCGCAGAAAACTTAGTTGAAAAATACGGCATTTCAAGAGAGGCTCAAGATGCTTATGCGCTTAAAAGTCAGCAAAAAGCATTAAAGGCAATAGAGGAAAATCGTTTTGCTGAGGAAATTGTTCCTATCCCGATATATGGAAAAGAAAACGAGCCTTTCTTTAATATGGATGAGCATCCTCGAGCAACAACTTTAAAACACTTGGAAAATCTCGCTCCTGCATTTAAAAAAGATGGAACAGTAACTCCAGGCAATACATCTGGATTAAATGATGGAGCGGCCGCAGTATTGATTGTATCTGAAGGAGCATTACAAAGACTGGGGTTGCAACCACTAGCTAAGATTGTCTCAACAGCAACATGTGGTGTTCAACCTTCCATTATGGGTATCGGGCCGGTACCAGCTATTTTAAAAGCAGTCGATCGTGCTGAGATGAAGTTAGAAGACATTGATCTATTTGAAATTAATGAGGCCTTTGCAGCACAAGTAATAGCTGTAAATACGGAGTTAAATATTCCAGAAGAAAAGTTAAATGTAAATGGTGGGGCAATTGCACTTGGTCATCCTGTGGGTGCGTCGGGAGCCAGGATTATCGTTACACTATTACATGAGTTAAAGCGAAGAGGTTTGAAAACAGGTGTAGGTTCATTATGTGTTGGAGGTGGGCTAGGTGCAGCAACCATTATTGAAATCGTTTGAAGAAGTACTAGTCGTTGGTAGTGGTTTAATGGGTGCAGGAATTGCACAAGTAATAGCTGAGAGTGGAGTCAAGGTGATCTTAGTAGATCGAACAGAATTTGAGCTAGAAAGAGCGAAAAAGCAAATTGAAAAAATGGTGAACAAATTAAAGGGAAACGATGGCTTACAGGAAACCCTTGATCGTATTACGTTTTCAACAAAAATACAAGATGGTCATAACTGTCTGTTAGCAATCGAAGCAGTGCCTGAAAAATTAGAAATAAAGAAGGCTATATTTAAGCAATTAGATGAGCTTTTACCCGAACATGCGATTATCGCAAGTAATACATCTTCATTATCAATTGCAGCTATTAGTTCTGTAACAAAGCGACCTGAAAACATAGTTGGTATGCATTTTTTTAGCCCAGTTCCTATTATGAACTTAGTTGAAGTAGTAGAAGGTATCAATACATCACATAAAACAGTTGAAACGATTCAACAATTCGGTGAGCAAATAGGTAAACAAGTAATTTTAGCTAAAGATTATCCAGGGTTCACAGTAAATCGTGTACTTGTACCAATGTTAAATGAGGCAGCTTTTCTAGTGATGGAAGGTAATGATCCTGCTGAAATTGATCTAGGATTAATGCTTGGAGCAAATCATCCCATTGGGCCTTTGAAACTAACGGATTCTGTTGGAGTCGATGTTCTATTTTTCACTTTAGAGAGTCTATATGAGGGCTTTAATGATTCAAAATACAGACCTTGTCCACTATTGAAGCGGATGGTAGAGGCAGGACATCTTGGCAAGAAGTCGGGTAAAGGCTTTTATGATTATAAAGGGAGGTAGAAATAATGAATTTAATTGAAGAAAGACAATTGATACGTGATGTGGCTCGTAAAATTGCGCAGGGACAATTAGCACCACAAGCTGCCAAAGTGGATAAGGAAGGTAAGACACCTTGGGCCGGTATAAAGTTACTTGCGGAAAATGGTTTATTTGGCGTACATGTACCAGAGGAATATGGTGGTGTAGGGGCAGATTACCTCAGTCATCTCGCAGTAATTGAAGAAGTAGCAAAAGCTTGTGCTTCAACTAGTGTGTATCTTTCAACGCAAGCACTAACTATGGCACCATTTTTAATTGCTGGAACCCATGATCAAAAGAGTGAATATTTAACTAAATTAGCGACTGGAGAAGTGTTAGGATCTTTCGGTATTACTGAACCTCAGGCGGGCTCTGATGTATCGGGTGTTAAAACAACAGCGCGAAGAGATGGTAAAGACTTTATATTAAATGGGCATAAAATTTTTATCACTAACGCGGGTGAATCAGAAATTTATGTTTTTGTAACACGTACTTCGGAAGATCGTACAAAAGGTATAACGTTATTCATTGTTGAAAAAGGAACTGAAGGATTAACTTTCGGTAAAAAAGAAGAAAAGATGGGCATTCGAGGTTCAGTAACAAGAGAAGTTTTTTTAGAAAATGTACGTGTATCGGAAAAGAATATGCTTGGTGGAGAAGGTGCAGGATTCAAAATTTTAATGAATGTCTTCAATGAAACACGTCCAGTAGTAGGGGCACAAGCTCTAGGTATTGGGGTAGCTGCTTTTGAATTCGCACGTGATTATATTAAGGAGCGTTCACAATTTGGGAAAACAATCGATCAGTTCCAGTTATCTCGCGCTAAAATTGCAGATATGTTTATTCAACTTGAAACTGCACGACTACTAGTATATGAGGCAGGTCAAAGAATAGAAAATCATGACGAGCAAGTTCCCTTGTATTCGTCGATGGCGAAATGTTATGCATCAGATGTTGCCATGAGTGTTACAACTGATGCTGTTCAGCTTTTAGGGGGAAATGGATATATCCAAGACTATCCAGTAGAACGTTATATGCGTGATGCTAAAATCACGCAAATTTATGAAGGGACAAATCAAATTCAACGATTGATTATTGCGAATGAACTATTGAACTAATAACTGGGGGCCTGAATATGAAATTGTTCGATTTGCAAGATAAGGTGGCTATTGTGACGGGGGCAGGTAGAGGAATAGGCAGGAGTATTGCTAAAGGATTCGCTGAAGCGGGAGTAAAGGTAGTTATTTGTAGTCGAACAGAGGTCGAGTTGTTAAAGCTCCAAGGTGAAATTCAACAGGCAGGTGGGCAGTGCGAGATTGTAACCTGTGACATTAGTAAAAAAGAAGATATTGAGAATGTAATTGATAAAACAATAGAAGCCTATGGGAAGATTGATATTTTAATTAATAATGCGGGGATTACTAAAAAGGTAGCTGCTTTAGATATGAATCTAGAAGATTTTGAAAAGATTATTAGTGTTAATTTAACTGGAGTATTCTTATTTGCACAACTTGTTGGTCGAGTAATGGTTAAGCAAAGATCTGGCAAAATCATTAATGTATCATCTGTAGGTTCTGATCAAGGTTTAAAAGGATCTGTTGCTTATACTGCAAGTAAAGGCGGTGTAACGATGTTGACGAAAACATTAGCAATTGAGTGGGCAGAGTATGATGTGCAAGTAAATGCGATAGCTCCTGCATATGTAGAAACACCACTAGTGGAGGTTGTCAAATCAACACGTGAAGGTTTTGAGGAATCGGTTATCAATCGTACACCGATGCGTAGAATGGCAAAGCCTGATGAAATGGTTGGTGCCTGTATTTTTTTGGCAAGTGAGGCCTCTTCATATATTACAGGTGAAACAATTTTCCTTGATGGTGGATGGAGAGCATATGGGCTTTAAATAATAAATATAAAGGGAGTGTTACTATTCTAGGTATTCCAGCAAATGGTTGGGTCGCATTAAGTATTTGGATTGCAGTTATTGTATTACCTTGGACATATTCACTTTATTTTATTAAACGCATTAATGATTCTGGAGTTGAACGATGGGGAGCTAAGCCAAAAAAAGTTGAAAATACGATTGAAGATGCGGTCCGCGTATGAATATGTATACATTCGTAATTGCTATAGTCTATGTTGCTATTCTGTTCTATTTCATCATAAAGGGAAATAAGAAAAGTTCAGATTTAGATGATTTTACAATTGGCGGATGGAGCATGAGCCTAGGAGTGAGCATTTTTTATTTTACTGCAACGTGGGTAAGTGCTGCTTCGGTACTTGGTGTTCCAGGTATTTTATATGCAAATGGTTTTGCCGGAATTACAGGATGGTTTGCAGGTTGGTTTTTTGCAACAGCACTTTTACCTTTAATTGCGTATAAGTTACGTCGACCGATGTTTCCAGTACGTACTATTCCAGAATATATGCGATTACGGTTTGAGCCATATGTGAAGAAAAGCTTTTTACAAGCATGGTCATCCATAATGATTGTGTTCGGCTATATTAGCTATGTAACAATTCAAATTACTGGGATTGGTTATTTACTTTCTCAAGTAACGGGCTTAAGTTATTTTATATCTATTTTAATATTCCTAGTATTTATTTTACTCACAGTATTAGGGGGAGTATGGTCTGTTGCTTTAACTGATGTATTAAATACCGTTGTCATAATAATTGGCCTTGCTTTAGCAGCGGGATTACTTTTATGGAATATCGGTGGTTTGACAACACTTTTTGAAAAAGCAGCATTGATTAATACACCTGCAATAGAGGGTGGAACAGCAGTGGCTGCAGGTGGATTATTTAGTCCATTAGGTACCTTCTCGATGGCAGCAATGCTAGGGATTTTCATTTCCAATTCCTTAGGTGCAGCAGTAGCACCACATTGGCCAACTCGCTTATTAGCATCAAAGAATGTGAAAATAGCAGTGTATACGCCATTATTGTCAACGATTATTTTAGTATTCGTCTTCTCATGTTTACTAGTGATAGGAATCGGAGGTAGAGTATTAATTCCAACGATGCCCAATGGTATGGCAACGGATCAAATTGTGCCATTATTAATTGCGAATTATATGAATCCAGTTGTTGCAGGTATTCTTATTGCCGCCATTTTTGCTGCAGCATTATCGACAGCAAACGGGATGATTTTACAGGCTGCAATTGCAGTTTCTTATGATATGTATCGAAACTTAAGTACGAAAAAAATTGCAGATGGTATTTTAATTCGAATAACTCAAGTTCTATTAATTATTATTTCCATTATTGCATTTGTATTCTCCATTAATCCACCGGCATTTATTGCACTTGTGGCGGCGTATGTTTTTGGCTTCTTTGGGTGCGCATTTATAGGCCCAATTTTCTTCGGTTTATATTGGAAGAGAGCTAATAGACAGTCAGCTTATGCAGGTAGTATTATTGGCGCACTTTCATATATAATTTTCAGTTTCTTAAATACGAAGGGAATTCTTGTTTTACCGATACCAGCTGTTGCAATTGGTATGGGGCTTTCAGCAGTAAGTATGTTGATTTGTACATTGATTTTCCCAGATGCACCACGTGTTGCTTGGGAACCATACTTTGAAGAAGAAATTTCTAAAGAGACAAAAGAGGTCGTGAATTTGGCGATGAGAAATGTATAAAGGATGATGAACGATGATGCAAAATGCAACTTGGTTTAAAAGTTATCCCGAAAATGTAAAGACAACAATTGAAATTGATCAACGAACAATGGTTGATGTGTTTTATGAAGCCATAAAAGAAAATCCAAATCACATCGCTCTAGTGCAAGGTAATCAAAATGTAACCTATGTTGGCTTTGAGAAAAAAGTGCATCAGTTAGCAAATGCATTAAGGCAGAAGGGACTAAATAAAGGTGACCGTGTTGCCTTAATGATGGCAAACAGTATTGAATATGTAGTGAGTTATTATGCAGTACTTATTAATGGTGCGATTATTGTTCAAAATAATCCGATGTATACAGAGCATGAGTTATATTTTCAAATTAATGATGCACAAGCAACGATGCTAATTATTGATGGAACATTAGCAGAACAATTTCCAACAATTAAGGGAGATACTACGATTAAACATGTTTTTTTATCAGGATGTAATAGTAATCAATCTAATAGCTTGAGTGAAATATTTAAATCTGGAAACACAAAATTTGAGCGTGTAGCGCTAAATGAAAAAGAGGATATTGCCGTTTTACAATATACTGGTGGCACTACAGGTGTATCAAAAGGTGTCATGCTAAGTCACAGTAATATTTATGCAAATGTTGTACAAACTCATTCTTTTTTAGGAGTACATGCGAAGCCATATAGTGAACGTTTATTGAATGTATTACCTTTGTTTCATGTTTACGGTATGACAGTGTCCATGAATTACATGATTTATTTGAAATCAACAATGTATATTGTGAGCAAATTTAAAAGTGATGAAACACTTACATTGCTTAATCAACATCAGATTACGATGTTTCCGGGTACGCCAACAATTTATGTTGCGGTGAATCATGATGAGCATATTCAACAATATGATATTAGTTCTATCCATACCTGCATAAGTGGTTCAGCGCCATTGCCAGTAGAAGTGAAAAATCATTTTGAGCAGCTAACAGGGGCTAAGGTAGTGGATGCTTATGGTCTTAGTGAAGCCTCTCCAGTTACACATAGTAATCCCATTAATGGTATAAGGAAACCCGGTAGTATGGGGTTACCTATTCCAAATACTCAATGTAAAATCGTATCGATAGCAGAGAGTAAAGAAACACTTGCTATTAATGAGCCAGGAGAACTTGTTATTAAAGGACCACAAATCATGAAAGGTTATTGGAATATGCAGGATGAAACAGAAAATGCTTTAAAGGATGGATGGCTTTACACTGGAGATATTGTCTATATGGATGAGGATGGTTACTTCTTTATAGTAGGACGTAAAAAAGATGTCATCATTGCTAGTGGGTTTAATATTTACCCTCGCGAAATAGAAGAAGTAGTATTCAATCATCCAAGTGTAAAAGAAGTTGTAGCAATTGGTGTACCTCATTCATATCGAGGTGAAACAGTGAAAATATTCGTAGTTCCAAAAGATGATGAACAACTAGATGAAAATGAAATTATTGAGTTTTGCAAAGGAAAGCTTGCTAAATATAAACTTCCAACGATAGTGGAGGTTCGTGATGAATTGCCAAAAACAGCAGTAGGTAAGCTATTACGACGAACTTTAGTAGAAGAAGAATTAAAGAAACTTCAAATGAACCAATTAGGGAGTTGATCAAATGCGCTTAGAAGGAAAAGTAGCCATTGTTACAGGTGGTGCGAATGGCATTGGTTATGCAACAGTAACACGATTTCTTGAAGAAGGTGCATCGGTAGTAATAGCAGATTATGCTAAAGTGGCTGGTGAAGAAGCAGCAAAAAAGCTTAATGCAGAAAGAGTATTATTTATAGAAGTCGATGTTAGTAATCGAGAAAGTGTTAAGGCAATGGTTCAAAAAACGATAGATCAATTTGGGCGTATAGATATCTTAATAAATAATGCAGGTATCACAAGAGATGCGATGCTGACAAAAATGACTGAAACCGATTTTCAAGAAGTATTAAATGTAAATTTAAATGGTGTCTTTCATTGTACCCAAGAAGTAGCTATGCATATGGTAGCGAATCAGTATGGGAAAATTATTAATACGACTTCAGTTAGCGGTGTGTATGGCAATGTTGGACAAACAAATTATGCTGCTGCTAAAGCAGGTATTATCGGCATGACGAAATCTTGGGCAAAAGAACTTGGTCGTAAAGGTATAAATGTCAATGCTGTCGCACCTGGTTTTACATTAACGGAAATGGTAAAAAAAATGCCGGAAGAAATCATTGAAAAAATGACAGCAACCATACCATTGCAAAGGATGGGAAAGCCTGAAGATATTGCAAATGCATATCTATTTCTAGCATCAGAAGAAGCATCTTATATTCATGGTCATGTACTTCATGTAGATGGAGCAATCATGATGTAAGGGGGAATTGAGTAAACCAAATTATGAATGAACTAAGAATGAAACACTTATATAGGCAGCTTACAATTGATTATTCAGAATGTAAGCTAGCCTTTTTTTGTCTATTAATATTCCCCTTAATAAGGACCAGGAGCATAAAATCGCTCTTGGTCCTTTAATTATCTATATAAATAATATAAGAATCTTTAACTTGATAACCATATACAACAATTAATTGATAAAATATAAACCTCGCTAGTCTATATAAAAAATACAAAACCAGCCTCTAAGAGAAATAAAAATTTAAATAAAAAAGTAAAGAATCTATATGAAACTTTGCTGATAAAATAATATTAACAGATCTAGTTCGTTAATAATTCATTATTCATTTGGCAATCACATCGGTTCAATTTAGCATTAAAAATAATAAGCAACCACAACTTATATCAAAACATCATTTTCGCTTTCAATTATAATAGATGCAGGAGTGGAGGTTGAACAAGATGATGCAGGGGATGATAGACTGGATTGAGGAAAATTTATTTGATGATTTTTCATTAAAGAACTTAGGTAAGGATATGGGTTATTCACCCTATTACTGTTCTTTTACGTTTCATCGAATGGCTGGGATTAGTATTAAAAGATATAGGGCACTAAGGAAGATATATTTGGCTGCAATTGAAATTGAAAAAACAGAACAAAAAACAATTGATATTGCATTCAAATATGGGTTTTCATCTCAGGCGGCTTTTTCAAGAGCTTTTAAAACTACTTTTGGTATCAGTCCAAATGCCTTTAGAAAAAATCCTTCACCACTACAGTCTTATGTGAAACTTAATATGAATAGCGCAAAGGAAGGTTTTATGATGGATATTTCACAGAAGTTAAAGATTGAAAATTTACAGAATAAAATGAATGAGCAATTTGATAAAGATATTTTAAATGTCTTAAATGGGCAGGTGATGTATGAAGAATTTTCTAAACATCAGTTAATGGGGAAAAGTGATTATGTTCCTTTTAATGAAGCCATGTGTTCAAATGATACATGTTTTACAATATTCAGTGATGAATTTAATAAGTTAAGAGCTTTAGGTCATGAAGTGTCTTTACAAGATTATGAGAATATCACCATTCACTCTTTAAAACCTCTATTGGTAAATCAATACAAATGCATCGTTTTATGGTTTGGTGAGGACATGTTCTGTCAGATGAATTTGCTAACAATGCTGGCATATTTGGATCAAGTGAATTATAGAGGAAAAGTATTCTTCCATATGGTTAATGAATTGACTTACGATGTAGAAGAGATTGAAGTAATGCCGTCAGGTTACAAAGAAATATATCAAGAAGTATTGATCCAACATCAACTTCCAAAAGTTCAAGTATTGCCTGTCACATATCAAGGTATTAAACTATATTTGGATTATTTAAAAGAAGATAATGAAGTTACAGCTTACATAAAAAAACATCTAGAAATGCCTCAGGGTGAATTACTGAAAAATTTGTTCCATCTGTTCCCTAATTATGGTCTAGGGGATGTGCAATATTTGAAAATAATAAAAAGAATAAAAGAAGAATAAAGTTGATTTAATCCGAAAATAGGCTTGGTATTTAATGAAGTAGAGCCAAGCCTCTAATCACTTAGCTGTTTGATATTTTAATGAAAGTAAAAAAAAGAAAATCATAATTATTATCAGTGGATTCGTTTTTTAAAATATCATTTGACATTTCAGAATTCAAAGCTTAATATAAAACTTAACAATTTTGTTCGGGATAGGTAGCAGGTTTCGGGAGCGAGACCACCTTTAGAACAGTTGAGATTAGCATAGCAGAGAAATTGAAGAGTAAGAGTAGTAGTATAGGTGTGGTAGTGTAGAGAGTCAGTGGCGGGTGAAAACTGATCTATCTCCTATATGAATGGACTTATGAGAGCTATTAAGAACCGAAGTGACCCTACTTCTAATTATTAATAGACGTCTAACCTACGTTATGGGTAGTATCTTTTTGATACGCTAAGTGGGAGCATTTTAAATGCTTCAACTTGAGGTGGCAACGCGGTGAATATCGTCCTCTTGAAAGGAATTTTCCTTTTGAGAGGACTTTTTTTATGCAATTTTCATAAAGAGTTGAGCAGAGGAGAGGATAAGTTATGAGCAGAGAGAAATTAAGTTATAGAACGACAGTGAAGAAATTGGCAGGCGATACATTAACACCCATATTAATATTCAATAGGTTAAAAGGACAACGAAAATTTTTGTTGGAAAACTCAGCAAAATCCGAAGAATCAGGACGCTATTCGTTTATTGGGGAGAACCCTCTAAAATCTTATAGTGGTAGCGGGCAAAAGTTAATTGAAAAACAATTCACAACAGGTAAAAGCTACGAGTATACTGGTGAATTATTGACTCAATTAAAACGATTAATGCCTAGAATTACAGAACAATCTGTCTTTCCTTTTACTGGTGGGGCTGTTGGTTATATTGGGTACGGTGCAGCAAAGATGGATTCTATATTAGATGACGAGTTGGATCTACCAGATGTGAATTTTCAAATCTATGAAACAATTATCATTTTTGATCATTTTGAAGATATCGTTACCATTATGCATACTGCTGTCAATCCAGAACAAGAGAAACCAGATTTAGAAGCTATTGCAGCGGAAATTTCGACTGGCAATGAAATGATTGATGAAGACTACTATTTAAGTGAATTTAAAAGCAATGTAACAAGAGAAGAATTTGAAAAGCAAGTTAATCAAGCTTTACATCATATACAAAACGGTGAAGTCGAGAAAGTGGTACTTTCACGTCAACTAGCTGCCGATTTAACTGGAAATCCATTTTTAATTTACCGAAAATTGCGTAAACAGAACCCATCACCTTATATGTACTATATAGAATTTGATCAACATATTTTAATCGGGGCCTCACGGGAAAATGTAGTTAGTGTTACCGATTACATAGTGAAGGTAAATCCAATTGCAGGAACTATTGGTCTCGGTCAAACAATAGATGAAGATGAGCATCAAGTAAGAAAGTTATTAAATGATCCGAAAGAAATTGCAGATCATAATATGTTGCTTGACGAGGCTAGACAGGAATTAATTCAAATATGTGCACCTGCTACAGTACGTGTGAAAAACTACTTGGAAAGTATTCGATTTAAACACGTCATGCACCTTATGTCAAATGTCGAAGGCAAATTATCACCAGTACTTCATGCTCTAGATGCCCTTTCAGCAACATTCCCAACAGGAACGGTGACGGGGAAACCAAAGCACTTGGCAATGGCTATTATTGATGAAATTGAGACAACGCATCGAAGCACATATGGTGGAGCCATTGGTTATATCGGTTTTAACGGAAATATAGATTTTGCTATTACGATTCAATCTATGCTTGTGAAAAATAATAAAGCGTATATTCAAGCAGGAGCAGGAATTGTTAAAGATTCAATTCCTTCTAATGAGTTTGACGAGACGGAAGCAAAGGCAAAGTCATTAATCTCTTTCCAAGGTGAATGAACTTACATGAGGAGTGTGCATGATGAAACAATTTATAAAAATGGTAGAGAACAATCAACATTTATTATTTGATGAAATGCTTCAAGCATCAACGCTAATGTTTCAAGATGAAACAGCTTTGCATGATATTCAGGCATTTTTAATCGCTTTAGCGAAAAAAGGGGAGACTGCTCATGAGGTGGCAGCACTTGCGACCATTATGAAATCTTTTGCGTTAGAGGTACCTGCTCCGACTGCAAGATATATGGATAATTGCGGTACGGGTGGAGATGGTGTGAATAGTTTCAATATAAGTACAACTGCAGCATTTGTGATGGCTGGTGCAGGAGTGATAATTGCAAAACATGGTAATCGAAAAATCTCTAGTGCTGCAGGAAGCTCTGACGTACTTGAAGCACTAGGTATTCATACTGATCTAACGATTGATGATACAGTTGAACTTTTAAATACACATGGAATAGCTTTTCTATATGCACCAAATGTCCATCCTAAATTAAAAAGAATTGGTCAAGTGAGACGCCAAATCGGTAAACCAACGATTTTCAACTTAGTAGGACCATTAACAAATCCAGTCACTTTAGATACGCAGTTTACAGGAATTAATAGACCTGAATTCACAATGGAATATGCAGCTGTTATGAAGATGCTTGGTCGAGATCGAGGAATTGTCGTTTGTGGAGCTGGAGGTATGGATGAAGCATCGCTCGCTGGTCAAAATGATTTTGTTTTAGTAGATCATGAAGATTTAATACCATTCTCATTAACACCTGAAGATGTTGGTTTAAAATCTGCACCCCTTGAAGCAATTCGTGGAGGTAATGCAGATGAAAATGCCATCATTATGCGCAAATTACTTGGTGGTGAAAGAGATGCATATTTTGATACGGTTGTTTTCAATGCAGCTATTGGTTTATTTGCATACGGATTAGTAGATCGCATTAAGGTCGGAATCGATCTAGCAATTGCCACGATTTTATCAGGTAAAGCTTTAGAAAAGTTAGATGCTGTAGTGGCATATAGTGAAGCTCGTAAAAAACAGGAGGCTATAAAATGACGATTTTAGATCGGATTTTAAAAGAAAAAGAAAATGAAGTCCTTAAATTACTACAAAGCCCTCCAGAAAAAATTAAAGGGTCAACTAAAAGACCATCTCTATTCGACGCACTTTATCAAAAAAAACGACTACAAATCATTGCTGAGATGAAACGCGCCTCTCCTTCTAAAGGGTTAATAAATGAAGGTGCCAATCCAGTAGAGCAAGCTAGTATTTATGAGCAATCTGGAGCAGCTTGTATATCAGTTTTAACTGACTCTCCTTTTTTTAAAGGCTCATTCGAAGATTTGAAAGCAGTATCTAAAGCCGTTGGAATACCGCTTCTATGTAAAGATTTTATCATTCATGAAGTACAAATTGATCAGGCAAAAGCTTCAGGTGCTTCTGTCATCTTGTTAATCGTGGCGGCATTACAACAAGAGAGATTACAAACACTATATGAATATGCAAAAAGAGCTAAATTAGAAATACTGGTTGAAGTACATAATACAAATGAACTTCAACAAGCTCTTAAGTTAGATGCAAGATTGATAGGTGTCAATAATCGTAATTTAAAAACATTTGAAGTTGATTTAGCGCGTACTGCTGAGATTGCAGACAGTTTCCCTTTCCATGAAAAACGAGTATTAATAAGTGAAAGCGGTATACAATCATCAAAGGATGCAGAAATTGTAGCAAATCATGGTGCGAGTGCCATTTTAGTCGGAGAAACATTAATGCGAAGTGGCGAGGTTGCACAAACTTTAGAAGCTTTCAAAGTGGAGAAAGGTGTGGAAATACAATGACAAAAGTAAAAATTTGTGGTTTACAAGAACCCGAACATGTTAAAACTGCAGTTTCAGCAGGAGCTGATGCCATTGGCTTTGTATTTGCACCGAGTAAACGCCAAATTTCAATTGACAAAGCTAAAGAGCTTGCTAAGTTCGTGCCTGAAGGTGTACTTAAAATTGGCGTTTTTGTTGATCCAACAATTGAAGAGTTAGAGCAAATTGTAGATACGGTACCACTTGACTATGTGCAGTTTCATGGACATGAAACACCTGAATATATTGAGACATTTCAATTTCCTTCTATTAAAGCATTAGCAGTAAAAAAGGTTGGAGATGTAGAAACTGGCTCTAAATATAAGACAGATTATTTATTATTCGATGCCCCTGGAACTGATTTCCAAGGGGGAAGTGGTATATCATTCGATTGGCAACTACTACAAGGACATGACATTTCAGAAAGTCGACTCATATTAGCAGGCGGTCTAACTCCTGCAAATGTAGGGGAAGCAATTAATCGTGTTAAACCATATATGGTAGATGTCTCTAGCGGTGTAGAAGTAGATGGACGTAAAAGTAATGAGTTAATAAAAGCATTTATTCAAGCAGCAAAAGGTGAGGAGAGATCTTAATGGTAAAAACAATCGGGCAAGAGCAAGCAGGACGTTATGGTAAATTCGGTGGTCAATACGTACCCGAAACATTGATGACTGCATTAATAGAATTAGAAGATGCCTATAAGGAAGCTCAACAAGATCCTGCATTTTATGAAGAATTAAATTACTATTTAAAAGATTATGTAGGGCGTGAGAATCCACTTTATTATGCTGAGCGCTTAACTAAGAAACTTGGCGGTGCGAAAATCTATCTAAAACGTGAAGACCTTAACCATACTGGTGCTCATAAAATTAATAATGCATTAGGTCAAGCACTACTTGCTATGCGTATGGGAAAAAAGAAAATTGTTGCAGAAACAGGTGCCGGCCAACACGGTGTAGCTACTGCCACTGTTTGTGCCCTGTTTGACTTAGAGTGTATCATTTTTATGGGAAAAGAAGATGTCAGACGACAAGCGTTAAACGTTTTCCGAATGGAATTACTTGGTGCAAAAGTAGTTTCAGTCGACCAAGGAGCTGGTACTTTAAAAGATGCGGTGAATGAAGCTCTTCGTTACTGGGTCGCAAATGTAGATGATACCCATTATATTTTAGGTTCGGCTCTCGGACCACATCCATTCCCGCAAATCGTACGTGATTTTCAACGTGTCATTGGACTTGAAACACGAAAACAAATTGTTGAAAGTGAAGGTAGATTACCAGATGCTATCGTAGCATGTATTGGTGGGGGTAGTAATGCAATCGGTATGTTCCATCCATTTGTCGATGATAAAGATGTTAAGCTTTATGGCGTAGAGGCGGCAGGAAGTGGACTCGAAACAGGTTTACATGCAGCGGCTATTGCAGATCAAAAAGAAGGCGTATTGCACGGAGCGTATATGTATGTTTTGCAAGATGACAATGGCTTTGTTCAAGAAGCGCATTCTATATCTGCCGGCTTAGACTATCCAGCTGTTGGACCGGAACATTGCTATTTACATGATATCGGTAGAGTGAAGTACGAATCTGTGACAGATCAAGAAGCATTAGATGGTTTGCAATTATTATCCCGAACTGAAGGAATAATACCAGCACTTGAAAGTTCACATGCTATTTTCTATGCAGCCAATTTAGCGAAAGAAATGAAAAAAGACGAGATTTTAGTAATCTGCTTATCAGGTCGTGGAGATAAAGACGTACAAACTGTTCGAGATGCATTAGGAGGAATTAATAATGGCAATTAAAACCTTACAAAAAGTGATGAAAGCGAAAGTAGCACAAGGCGAAAAAGCGTTTGTTGCTTACATTATGGCAGGGGACGGAGGACTAGATTCCCTTCGCGAACAGATATTGTTTTTACAAGATAGTGGTGTAACTGCTATAGAGCTGGGTATTCCATTTACAGATCCTGTTGCAGATGGACCAGTCATCCAAGAAGCAGGCCATCGTGCACTAGAAGCAGGTGCTAACCTACGTAATATATTAAAAACTATTAATAAATTTAAAGATGAAATTCACACTCCACTCGTAGTAATGACTTATTTGAACCCAATCATTGCATATGGTATTGAAGATTTCACCGATGCTTGTGAACAAAGTGGAGTGAGTGGTCTAATTATTCCTGATTTACCGTTAGAAGAATCTACTATCATCACAAGTGAATTACAAGGTACAGATATTGCACTTATTCAACTCGTATCATTAACAAGTCCACAACAACGTATTGAAAAAATTGCTAAAGCTGCAGAAGGATTTATTTATGCTGTTACTGTTAATGGTACAACCGGTGTGAGACAAGAATTTACAGAGCAACTTGAACAACATTTAGCTAATTTGAAAAAAGTAAGTCATGTACCGGTACTTGCTGGGTTTGGTATTTCAAATGCACAGCAAGTGAAGGAAATCGGTGCCATGGCAGATGGTGTCATTGTAGGTAGTGCCATTGTTAAAGCTTTCCATGATGATAATAAGGAACAAATTACAGAGTTGTTAAATAAACAAACTGTGTAAAATGCAAACCCCCATACATATTAGAGGTATGTATGGGGGTTTTTTGTATTCGAGAAGAACAAATTTGTTTCAGTACATTAGTTAATTAAAAAAAGCTATAAACCTAAACTGATACTATTCCTGCATTTTCAATACTTTTCTGTTATTGAGCGGTTGAACAGGTCTGTTGTTATTTGAGAAAATAGCTTTAAATGCATTAATTTGTTCTTTCGACATTTCAATGGGTTGCTCCATAATTGACCATTTAACACCTTCAGAACAAGGTGGCGTAGTTAAAGAACCACTGTATCGATATACTTTCTTATCAGTAGGTAATAATTTAGCAAGGTTTATAGTATTGGTTAAAGGAATGTCTGCTTCTGTAATATTAGTTGGTAGTTTTGACCAAATATCTCTTAGTAATTTATTTTCATTACCAGCATTGATGAGTATTCCGAGAACCGCTTTCTCTCCTTTGCTATTTTCATGAACAAGATGTGCCTCCATAGCATAATGTTGGCCATTAATTTGGTGCTCGCTCGGTGTATGGAAGTGCATTCTTAAAAATGTGTATTTATCACCATCTATTTCTATTGAGTTTTTTCCGGAATCATCAGTAGCTTGTATAGTGTGTCCGTTATTCATCAGCTTAAAAAGTGTAGGCTGATAGTTTATTTTGATATCTCCTAAATTTTTGTCCAATAATACATCTTCAAGGTCAATGTTAATTGGAGATTGTGCTGTACCTTTACCGCACATTGCAAATGAGGGATCTAAACTTGCCCATTTATTTGGAGCAGTATCTCCTTCATAAGACCACTCTATAGGTTTCGCTGTTGTTGCAACTTTTTCTTCTTCTAGCTTTTTTTCTGGCGCATAGGTTAGGGAACCATAAACGGCTACCGAGATACAGGCAGATGCTACAAATATACCGATAAATTTCTTGATTTCCATCAAACTTCACTCCTTTTTGCAGAAGCTAATGTCTTTTACTAAGTTGCTTCTTACAAATAAGGTAACCAAAAATTGCAGTTATTAGTTAAATGATTGTTAAAAAAGTGAAAATAATTTTTAAACGTCATTCAAATAAATAAAACATGTTACCAACTGTTCAGATTTTCATTTTAAAAACGTCTTAAAACAAACGTTAAAAACGGTGGAATTAGTAAATAGTTATAAAGCATGCGAATCAATTGATATATAGTTATTGTAGAGACATCCGCTCCATCTTCGTGCGCGATTATACCCATTTGATCCTTACCGCCAGGAGCTAAACTTAAAAATGCAGGCATAATGGATGTATTCTCTAAACTAACCATTACAAAACGCTTAATAAAAAAGTAAAAGCAATTAGTAATTCAGATGAATAATAAAATTAGGGAGTGACAGAGGCAGTATCATAGAATACATTCTTTACGATAAAATATATCTTCTTCAAGAGGAAATGAACACGTAGATTTATTAAAAACGAAATAGTCGTTAACGGTGCAAAAGCTTGGAGACTTATTAAAATTATGTATATAGCAACAAAAAACTGCTTCTAGCAAGCTAGTAAGCAGTTTTCTTAAGTTGATAGTCGAAAGATAGATTATTTTATGCCAGTGTTTGCTTTAACTGTAACTTCAGCATACTTACGAGCATCAGATTTAGCACCAACTAATGAACCAATCCAGCCTGCTAGGAAACCAGCAGGAACAGAAATGATTGCAGGGTTTGTTAATGGGAATAAAGCAGTACCAGTAAAGATTGCAGTACCTTCTGGATTCCAAAGGTTAGGGCTTACTACTACAAGTACTAGAGCAGTTACAAGACCTGTGATCATTGCAGCCATTGCACCAGTTGTATTGAACTTTTTGTAGTAGATTGTGTAAATGATAACAGGTAAGTTAGCACTTGCTGCGATACAGAATGCTAAAGATACTAAGAATGCAACGTTCATTGTTTGAGCACCTAAAGCTAAGATAATAGAGAATACTGCTACACCGATAGAAGCAAGGCGAGCTGCTTTCATTTGTTCTTTTTCTGTTACTTTACCTTTTTTGATAATTTGTCCATAAATATCATGAGCAAATGCAGATGCACCAGATAATACAAGTCCTGCTACTACTGCTAGGATTGTTGCGAATGCAACCGCACAGATGAATGACATTAACATATCGCCACCAAGTGCTTGAGCTAGAAGTGGTGCAGCCATGTTACCAGCAGCATTTGCTCCGATAATTTTCTCAGAACCTACGAATGCAGCAGCACCGAAGCCTAGGAAAATAGTTAAGATATAGAAAATACCTACGATCCAAGTTGCATAAACAACTGAACTACGGGCAGTTTTTGCATCTTTAACAGTGAAGAAACGCATTAAGATATGTGGTAAACCAGCAGTACCAAGAACTAATGCAATCATCATAGACATAGTATCTACACCATTTGTATATTTTGCACCTGCAACTAAGTAACCTTCTCCATGTGGAGTTGCTGTTTTCATTGTATTAAACATTTCAATAATATTGAAGTTGAATTTCATTAGAACCATTACAGAAATAATAACTGTACCAATCATCAATAAAACAGCTTTAATGATTTGAACCCAACTTGTTGCAGCCATCCCGCCCCAAAGAACGTAGATTGTCATCATAACACCAACAAGAAGTACAGCAACCCAATAATCAATACCTAATAATAATTGAATAAGTCCGCCTGCACCAACTAGCTGTGCAATCATGTAGAATAGTACAATTACAATTGTGCTTACTGCAGCAGTTCCACGAACCTTCTTTTGATCAAAGCGAGCAGTGATCATATCTGCTAAAGTGTAGCGACCAAGATTTCGTAATGGTTCAGCTACGATGTATAACACAACTAAATAAGCTACTAAGTAACCAATACTATAAAAGAAACCGTCAAATCCGAATAAAGCAATTGCACCAGCGATTCCTAAGAATGATGCAGCTGATAAGTAGTCACCAGCAATCGCGATTCCATTTTGCCATCCGGTTAAACCCCCACCCGCAGTATAGAATTCACTAGCTGAGTTTGTTTGCTTCGACGCAAGGTATGTAACAAATAGTGTTAAACCTACGATTGCTACGAAGAAAAAGATACCGATCATACTCATACCCATTAGTAATCACCATCCTTTACTTTCTCAATAATCGATTCTGCTTCTTGGTCAAATTTGTTTGCTTTACTCACATAAGTCATACATAAAATCCATGTCATGATAAATTGTGCTAAAGCAAAAACCCATACCAATGGAATGTCACCAATAACTTTGACATTTAGAACTGTAGTGAATGACGTTAAGACTGGTAAAGTGAAGTAGAAGAGTAAGAAGAAGATTGAGACCGGAACGATAAATGAATTCTTCTTTTTCACTAATGTCTTAAAATCTTGACTACTAGCAATTGCTACATAATCATCAGCAGTAATCTCTTTTTTACGTTTCTTAGTAGTTTTTTCAGAAGAGTCTGAATTATTAACACCTTCGAGAACGCTTTCAAGTTTGTGATCCATTGAATTTCCCCCTTTATAAAAAGTAAGAGTTAGCAGTGATTACCAAAACCCTTGAGATAATCATATTCAAATTGGTCTAAAATAGCAATCTTTTTCTATGAAAAAATTAAAAAAATTCTATTTTATGGTGGTTTTTTTCTGTATAAATCAAAAAAATCCTAATTTCAACATCGAATTAAGATGAGGGAATTAGGATTTTTACTAAAAATACACAAAATTATTATCAAAAATCACGTAATATCAGTAAAATCGTTAATATTATAGTTCAATTATAATGTCGGTTTAGAAAATATGTGTATAAGCGAGTAAATATATATATTTAATTACGAAATAATATATTATTATACAGTATTTCCCAATTCTTTTTCCGGTAATACATTACGAAAAAGTTTTTTAACTATTAATAGAGCAATTATTGTGAGCCCTTCAGCTAAAGGAAAAGCTAACCAAATATATTGCGTCCCAAAATAGTTAGGTAAAATCCAAAGTAATGGTAAAAATAATACTAGACTTCTTGCCATGATGATAAACATAGATAATCGGATTCGCTTGATCGCTTGATAGTATTCAGCCATAATTAAGTTGAAACTTAAAAACAAATAGCCGATGAAGAAATAGAAAATTCCCTCTTTCGTAAAAGCAATAACTTCTGGGTCCTTCACTCCGAATAACGTAATCATAGGATCTGCAAATAACCAACCAATTAGTAAGACAGTTACACCAAACCCAACACCAGTTATTAAACCAATTTTTAAAAATGATTGTAAGCGACTATACAGCTTGGCGCCGAAATGAAAACTTACGATAGGTTGAAGGGCGGCACCTATTCCAAGGAAAAGCATTAAGAAAACAACATGTAAGTAATTGACTACTGCATAAGCAGTTACACCTATTTCACCAACGAAATGGCTAAATGTAATATTATAAGCCACGACTATAATTGCTGCAGACCCTTCAACAACAAAACTTGGTGAGCCGATTTTTAGTATTTCAGCCATCGATTTATAATCAATTGTAAATCTAACAAATCGAAGTACACTTTCTTTGCGAACAAAATGATACAGTAAAACAATGACGCCAACAACTGTAGAAAGTACAGTTGCATAAGCGGCTCCAGCTACACCCATATCCATCATGAAAATGAAGATATAGTTGAAAATGATGTTTAAAACTGAAGTGGTAATTAACCCAATCATAGCTAGTTTTGGGTTACCATCATTACGGATGAAAATACTTAAAATATTCTCTAATACATAGACAATACCAAATAGTAAAATAACATGTAGATAATCTTCTACATAAGGAAGGATTTCATCACTTGCACCAAATAAATAAGCAATTTCTTGTTGCTTCCATAAGCTGAAAACTACTAAAACGCCGACAATTGAAATAGCTAAAACAAATGACTGTGTAAAAATCGAACGAGCTTTAACTACATTTCCTTGACCAATTGAAATGGAATATAATGTAGCTCCTCCCATGCCGATCCACAAAGAAATTGACAAGAGAATTGAGAAAATAGGTACAGCAATATTTACACCCGCAAGTGCTTCTGGACCAATCCCGTTACTAACAAATATGCCATCCACTAAAATATTGATAGACATTAAAATCATCCCTAAAAGAGAAGGGAATAAATAAGATGCAAAAACC
Source organism: Viridibacillus sp. NPDC093762 (assembly GCF_050279675.1). NCBI lineage: Bacteria > Bacillati > Bacillota > Bacilli > Caryophanales > Caryophanaceae > Viridibacillus > Viridibacillus sp. NPDC093762. The sequence goes on from NZ_JBNNUK010000002.1 coordinate 103,744, forward strand.
TTAGGCACCGAATTATTTTGTAATTTAAAAGTTGACTCTGACATTAATAATACTCCTTAACACGGAGAAGCACACATTTCCGTTTATAATGTGGGGTTAAACTATATAGCTTTAACCATAACCTTCTCGTTGTGAACATCTAGTTCACCATTAAATTTAAAACCAAATTTCTTATATAAATGAATTGCCCCAGGATTATCTTCATATACACTTAAATATATTTTTTGACAATTAAATTCATTTGTTAATTTCTCGATTAATGCTTGAAGCATAATCTTTCCTAACCCTTGCCCTTGGAATTTAGCATCTATAAGGAATCGATCTAACCAAACTTGATCTCCATCCTCATTTGGGAATAATGCATACATAGCAAAGCCGACCAACTTGCTATTTGCGTATAATCCAACAGGGTGGTAATGTAAATCTTCTTTTGCTTCTTGCAAACATTCTTGAGGTGTTTCAATAAAACCTTTTTGCTCTTTTGCCACACTTAATTTCATGATGGCACTTTCATTTTCTTGCGTTACGTCATGAATCTCTATACTCATGACTATCAGTTCCCTTCAATAGAAAAAAATTATTTTTACTTACCATTTCACATGGTATATTAGAAATGATAAGGTATACGGTAACCGTATAGTCAAGGGAGATCACTTAAATGAGCGAAAATTTACGTAAATACTTCACAACCGGTGAATTTGCAAAAATCTGTCATGTAAAAAAACAAACGCTTTTTCATTATGATGAAATTGGTTTATTAACACCTGAAATCAAAACAGCAAAAGGCTATCGATATTATTCTTACCAACAATATGAAGTTTTTGCTGTCATAGAGTTATTAAAAGAGCTGAAAATGCCGTTAAAAGAAATAAGAGCTTTTTTACAAAATACAACGCCAATTGAATCAATTGAATTATTAGAACAACAAGCAAAATTGATTGAGAAAAAAATTGAAAATCTTACTCATCTACGAGAAATACTTAATACTAAATTAGCCATAACAAAAAACGCATTACAAACCAACTTTGAAAGTATTTCATTAGTGTATTCTGATGAAGAGTTGCTATTACGAAGTGACAGTACACTAGACACTACAGACAAGGAATTTCTTAAATCGGTTTCCAACTTTATCAACTATAGTGACAACTATGAGTTATATAGTGGCCATCCAATTGGAGCAATCCTACACAAAGATAAAATAATGGAGAGGGATTTTGAGAATTATTCATATTTATACACTAAAATGAAAAAAGGTTGGCAGGGAGAGAACATTTGGACGAAACCATCTGGCCTTTATATCGTCGGATATCATATAGGCGAGGAAGTCAATATTTTTGAAACTTATGATAGGTTGATTGCGTATAGTATAGAGCATCAGTTACAATTAAAAGGCTATTCATATGAAGAATATATTTTAGATGCAGTATCAGTTAATGACATTGAAAATTACGTTACTAAAATAATGATTGAGGTTGAAAAAAGTTGATATCCATTGGCGTTATGGGGGATGCATCAGATGACTGTACAAATTCAACGACCATCGGATATACCATTACTAGCAGTATTCTTAGAAATGATGAATAATCAGAAAGAGCATCATATTGGCTTTTGTGGTTTAGAGCGACATACTATCCATTCCAAGCTTACTTATTATTTCTCTGATTTGCCATTAAAAGAATCTTTCGTAGTCGCTTATGATCGTGGAGAAATTATAGGGGCGCTTGGTTTTGATGTCTACATGAATTTAAACAAAGCAAAAGTTTGTGGACCGTTTGTCAAATATCCAGGAAAATATCCTTATTTAGCAGAAGATATGTGGCTGGCACTAAATAGGGACATGCCAACAAAACTGCGAACATTTGAATTTCTCGTAAATGAAAATAACTATAGCATTCGCCAGCTACTAATAAAGCTACAGGCAAATGAAGTGAAACGAATGTATTTAACAAAGGCATTGAGAGATTCTGTTGAAAACTATACTAATGAAGAAACATCTGAAATACAATGGAATGTTCATCCTTTTCATTTATCATTTTGTAAGTTCTTACAAATAGACGAAGACGAATGGCAAAAGTTCACATCTAATTTAAATGAGGACCAAAAACTATTTTTCTACATAGATGAAGTACAAAATATTTCGGGGTATTCATATGTAAGAGTTGAACCGATGCACTATTTGGGAGAAATTCACCATTATACATTTCAAAACTTACAGAAAGAAAAGCGTACTCAGTTATTAAGGAAATCATTGATGCATATCTTTTCCTATCATCCTTTTACACGTACTGAGTTATTTTTAGATGTAGATGAACAGATGGATGTTTTTACAGATGCAGGTTTCAAAGTAACTGATGAAATGATCTATTATCAATTTATTAAAACGACTGAATAAGTCAGTTTAAGGTGGGCGGTTGTGTTGTCAAAGAAAATATTCGTATTAACAGGAGCACTATTAATTGTGGTATTAGTAGGGTATTATTTTTTAATTGTGCATTCCGATATAACAAGGCATGCAGAGCGAATGATAGAAGCGAAAATTCCAAAGGGAGCTGTACTAGTATCTAAAAGTGACAGGCATAAGCAGTTCAAAACTAACGGAGAATTTTATGCTGAATACCTTTTGAAACCAAAGCAAATTAAAAGATTTAAAGAATCAATTGCAGAACACGACAAGTGGCAACCATTACCTGCTAGTGAAGAATTTCAACAATTAGTAGCTAAGCAAATTCAACACGCTCTACCAACTGATGAACAGACCGGAAAATACTACTTTAAGAACAATGAAAATGACGACTCAGTTCAAGATATTATGAATAGTGAGACATACGACTTTACAGTAGCCGTTTTAAATGAACAGGCTGGTAAACTATATATTTTGAAAAAAGTACGGTGAAACGAATAGTATTGATTAGAACATCATTTTACCCGTCAATTTTCCACCTTCGTTTTTAAAATTAGAAGTAGAGAAGAACTTTACTCTTCACTAATTTAACTAAGACTGCTTAAATTCTTTAGCAGTCTTTTTTGTTTCCAAAAGTATGAAAGTTCTATACTATAAACCGTATAGTAAATAATTCGAGATAGGAAGTGATAGATTTGATAAGTATTAAGAAAAAGTCTCGTTCAGTTTATCCAATCATAGTGCCTACAAGTTATGGTAATGTAGGCACTATTAATAGTTACATATTAAATGACGGAGATACATTATCTTTAATAGATGCAGGGATTCATACAGAGAAATACAAAGATGCACTCATTACTACATTAGCAGCTAATGGTTATCAAATAAGCGATTTATCTCGTATTCTATTGACACATCATCATGAAGATCATGTTGGTCTAGTCAATTGGATTCTACAGAAAAAAGATATCCCCGTATATGCACATCATGAAGCCATTCCTCGTCTAATGGTAGAACAAGAATTTCTCGTAATGAGAAAGAATTTCTTTACGGAACTATACATATCTATGGGTTGCATAGAAGAAGCACAGCCACGCCTTGAAAAATTGCAACAGACAATTGAACATGTAAATGAAAACACTCTACAAACAATCATTCGTCCATTAGGGGAGGGGGATAGCATCTTAGGAATGAAAGTATTAGAAACTCCCGGGCATTCTGTTGATTCTATAAGTTTTTATGACGAGGAAAGGCAATGGCTATTAGCAGGGGATGTTGTATTAAAAACGACTTCTTCAAATGCAATTGTAGATCCAGATTTAAAAGGGAACCGTCTACATACCGTGAGACAACATAAGGAATCTTTAAAAAGGCTAAAGCAGTTAGATGTTGAATACCTTTTTGCTGGACATCAAGAAATTATTGAAGACCATCAACATGTCATTTCGCAAAAGCTAGATAAAATGCAACATAAAGCGAATCGTTTATATTCCGTTATTAAAGAAGGGACGCACCTTCCAAAAGAAATAGCTCAAGAATTATATCGGCATAAATACAATACAGAGTTTTCCCTCGTCATGTCAGAAGTCATTGGCTATTTAGACTATTTAGAAGTAGAAGGACTCTTAAAAAAATCATTGCAAAATGGCATATGGTACTATAAAGCACTGTAATAACAAAAACCACACCAACTATGAGTTATGAGTGGTTGGTGTGGGTTTTGTTTAGTTATTAGTCCCTCATTTCCCTTGTAAGCCTCATTCAATCTTCCCTCCCTCATTTTGAATGATAGTATATATCGTTTAAAACACCTTTATGGTTTGCTAAACGTTTTGTCCTCCATTCATAACTACTTTTTAAAATTCCTCCTTCACATTCACCAACTAAAATCCGGAATTTTCAAACTTTCCTATAATATTTGAATATCCATATAAATCAATCATTTTAGACAACTTATTATAGATTGAAATTAGTCCCTCTATCGCTTCAAGTCTTTCACTAGTTATTTGTTTATTTTTTTATATTATTATATTCAATTGTGTTTTTTCTTTATAAAGTATTTGAACTTTTGATCTTTGGCTAAAGTTTTTAAAACCACCGTAGCTTCTTCTACCTCATTCATTAATCATAGTTCTTCTACAAAATTTAAATAAATTGTAAATTTAGGTTTATAATTATACTTTTCTAATTTCCTTTCAACTTAATTACTTTTAACCAAAAATATATATTTAATTAAAATATACTTTATTAATACATAATGACTATATATTGTAATTAAAGTTATTTATAACCTAATTATCTTTTGCTTCGGTTTTAAGTAAGAATTTTTTGAATAATATGTACTCAGCTGTTGTTTGATCTATTTGAAATTGGATATTAATTGTAAAAGTTGCATATTATTAATCCAATATTAACAATTATTAACTAATATAACGTAGTTTTTCATATTCAATTTATTGTTAAAATAGGGAGGGCACGAAAAACAAAAACGATTCGAGACGTGTAATGATGCGTATATAGCATTCTCGAATCGTCTGAGAGTGAAATTGAAGCAACCTAATTTTTAGGAGATAATAAGCGGTTTTATAAGGAGAGTTTTGATGGAAAATGTTTTTTCAATAAAAGGTTCCCAAATACACATTTGGGAACCTTATTTGTGCTAAAATAGTAGTATAAGAGGTGACGAATTTTGCAAACTACATACCCAAAAATAATGAGAGACTTTCTAGTTTATTTAACAGCAATTAAAGGGAAGTCAAAAAGAACCCGTGAAGAATATGAATATGATTTATTATTATTTTTTAGATTCTTAAAAGCTGTACAACAAGATATGGATATAAAGTTAGTAGATCAAATAGATATATCAGACATAACGATAGATTTTATCCGAGAAATATCATTAGAAGACATGTACTTGTTTTTAGAGTATTGTGAGGAGCAAAGACGAAATAGCGCTCATGCAAGAGCAAGAAAAGGTGCTACATTAAAATCCTTCTTCAATTATTTGAAATCAAAACGACATTTAATAGAAGATAACCCTGCTAGTGAGTTAGAATCTCCTAAAATAGGGAAGAGACAACCTATTTATATGACGATGGAAGAGGCAAGAATTTTCATAGATGGCATAAAGGAATCTACACATTACTATCGTAATTATTGTATGATTACCTTCTTTTTAAACCTAGGAATACGTGTAACAGAGCTATGTAAACTGAATTTAACCTCTATACAAGGTAACTATTTAACAGTTACAGGTAAAGGTGATAAGGAAAGAACTGTTTTCATAAATGAAGCTTGTCAGAATGCTCTTTCACGCTATTTAAAGAAAGAACGCTATGGTATTAAAGACGCAGATAAGAACGAGTCTTTATTTCTATCACAGAAAGGAACACGCTTAACAAGGCAACGTGTTGCTAAAATAGTAAAAGAAATTAACGAGCAATCAGGATTAAATAAAACAAAGCTAACACCGCATAAATTACGACATACATCTGCAACAATGATGTATAAAAGTGGGGCAGATATTCGTAGTTTACAGCAGATTTTAGGGCACTCTAGCGTTTCTACAACGCAGATTTATACTCATGTAGAAGATAAAGAAATCCAACAAGTGATTGAAAATAACCCATTTAATCAATTAATTTAATAATAACAATGTATTTCGCATACAAATCCGCGCTTATTCTGAGCTAGCGGATTTTTTTAGTTTATATCTATTTACATAGTACTTTATTGATACTATAATTCCTTATTAATACATAACGACTAGGAGGTTTCATATGTTTTCTGTAGAGATTGATGAGAAATTGCAACTGAAGTTATTACAAGAGCATGATGCACAAGAGTTATTTACAGTTATGATGGGATCAAAAGAGAGTTTAAGAGAGTGGTTGCCCTTTATAGATTCAAATGAAGATGTAGGAGATACATTACAATTTATTCGGTCATCTATGAAGCAATTTAGTTCTAATGATGGCTTCCAAACTGCCATCGTATTTGAGGGTAACATAGTTGGAGTTATTGGTTTTCACCATATTAATTGGCAAAACAAGTCTACAAGTATCGGGTATTGGTTATCAAAGGACTATGAAGGCTTAGGTATTATGAGCAAATCAGTAAATAAGTTAATGGATCATGCCTTTCGGGATTTGAAGCTAAATCGTATAGAAGTGCGTGCTGCTATTGAAAATATGAGAAGTAGAGCGATTCCTGAGAGATTAGGAATGACTTTAGAAGGTTTTAGTCGTCAATCAGAGTGGTTATACGATCATTTTGTAGATCATGCCGTTTATAGCATTCTTCAAGAAGATTGGAAAATTAAGTAGTTGAGACCATCTTGAATGGTCTTTTTTTTATTAGTTTACATAATATTATTATGTAAACTAAACTCAACATGCCTGTAAAAATTAGGTGAATTACTAATAGTTACTATTACCTAGTGAATTTAATTTTATATAATTTAAGCTTAAATGAGATAGTGATTTTAAAAATATTTTAAAAACCACATGAATAATAGTAACTCAGTAAATTTCTTTTTCATTTATCTATTCTAAACAATCAAACTAGCTGAATTTTTCAGCTTATTGCATTTTACGAATGCTGTTTTTGAATTATTTTACAGCTAAAAACCTATATATTGTAGAAAAAACATGTCACAACTACTATAAATACTATATGAAAGGTGTAAAAATTTGATAATAGATACCATTCACTTTTGCTTTTATTAATTCATATTTTTTTCGATTTAGGTCTTTTTACCTTTTGTTTTTATTTGAATAATAGCCTTATATTGGTTGTGATAAAATAGGTACATGAGAGAAATTGCACGAATAATGCCGAAATTGATTAGGGGTGAGGTTATATGGATCAAGGTTATAGTCAAGCGACGGATCTTAGCCAACTTAATGATGCGTATTCAGTCCAACAATTAATAGATATTCAGCATGCATTAGACCAATCTATTATTGTTGCTATAACAGATAATAGAGGTATCATTACATTTGTAAATAATCATTTTTGTACCATTTCAAAATACAGTAAAGATGAGTTAATTGGGCAAGATCACCGTTTGTTGAACTCTGGTCATCATCCTAAAGCTTTTGTTAAAGAATTATGGCGTACAATTGGTAGCGGGAAAATATGGCGTGGTGATATTTGTAATCGTGCAAAAGATGGTAGTTTATATTGGGTGCAAACAACGATCATACCTTTTTTGAATGATAAAGGAAAACCTTACCAATATGTGTCAATTCGGACAGATGTAACAGAACAAAAAAATATCAAAAAACTAAAAATCTTTGCTTATCATGACGAATTGACGGGTTTATATAACCGTCGTATGTTGAATATATGTTTAGCAGACCTGTTCAAAAACGCACAAAAAGAAGGCTTTTCATTGTCACTCTTAATGATGGATATTGACCGTTTTAAAAGCATTAATGATGGATTAGGTAATTTAACAGGTGATTTATTTCTAATCGAAGTAGCGACTCGCTTGAAAAGATTAGGAATAGATGAAAAGTCACTATTTCGCTATAGTGGTGATAAATTTGCCATCATCATGAAGAATAATGAACATGCCATTTGGAAGGCACATCAAATAATGGCCAATTTTGAAGATAGTTTTTTGATTGAACAGTTTGAATTCTATTCTTCTATTAGTATCGGCATAAGCTCAAGTCTAGCTGATGCAAATACACCAGAGGACTTAATAAAATGTGCAAATGTCGCCTTGCTTGAAGCAAAAAAGAATAGAGCTAGCAATTACATACAATATGAAAATACGATGAATAGTACTCATAATCAATTCCTGCTGCTAGAAACAAAACTTCGTCATGCTATAAAGCAAGATGAAATTGAACTGTATTATCAACCGAAAATCGATTTAAAAACCAATCAATTAATCGGAATGGAAGGTTTAATTCGTTGGTATGATAAGGATTACGGCTTTATCTCTCCAGCTAAGTTTATCCCTTTTGCAGAAGAGTGCGGATTGATTAGTTCTATTGGTGAATGGACATTGAAAAGGGCTTGTAAACAAATGAAGAAGTGGCTTGATGAATATGGGTTGGATATTCGTATTTCAGTTAATATTTCGCCTATTCATTTGAAAGAAAGGAATTTTGTGAACAATTTACGTGCAGTATTACAGGATACAGGTTTACCCGCTAAAAATTTAGAGTTAGAAATTACCGAAATGAGCTTAATGCATCAAACAGAGGAATTGATTGCAACGTTTAATCAACTAAAAGCTCTGGGAGTAATCATCGCGATTGATGACTTTGGAACAGGTTATTCCTCACTCAGCTACTTAAAGCAGTTTCCAATTGATGTATTGAAGATTGATCAATCGTTCATCCATGGTTTAAAAACAGGGCTCAGTAATGTCGCAATGGTGACCGCTATTATCAAATTAGCGCATGCATTGAGTATGCAAGTGGTTGCCGAAGGGGTAGAGACGGAAGATGAATTGTATATCGTCCGTGAAAACCTATGTGACTTTGCACAAGGATATTACTTTAGTAAGCCATTACCGACAGATGAATTTTCCGCAAAATTACATGAATTGTATTTATCTAGAATCTAGGGAAATGCCTTATATACTGAGAAAGCTATACAAAAAGGTCGCCCTATACACTGAGGTGACCTTTTTGTATGATTTTTATTCAAAATGGATTTTTAAGGTGTGAAAATAGTTCGCTCATTAAGTAATACAGACTACAACAATAAAGAATTTGTGATTGAAGATATTGATGGTAGGTGGATAGCATTTGGTATCAAAAAAGCTTAGAATCGCCTCTTACGCAATTTTTGTAGAATGAAAAGCTATCATAATAAATTATTAAAATCATACATTATAAAGAATTTTCTAAATTTTTTATTGACAATAGATTTCTAAAGTTGTAAATTAAGAATCAACAAAATAACTTTTTTCTTATCCAGAGAGGTGGAGGGACTGGCCCTGTGAAATCTCAGCAACGGACGATGTACCGTGCTAATTCCAGAAGCGTATGCTTGAAGATAAGAAGAGTGCATGGACGTATCGTCAACCTCTTCTTATCAAGAAGAGGTTTTTTTGTTCAAAAAATGATGAGGTGATGGATATGTCAACAGAATTAATCAATGCACTACAAACGTTAAAAGAAAAGAAATGGATCGATTTAACACATACCTTTGGAGTAGAAACACCACGTTTCAACGCATTTAAAGGGTTGGAAAAAACAACTCTATTTTCACATGATGATGGCTTTTTTGCTCAGAATTTTTCGTTTGCTGGACAATATGGAACACATTTAGATGCACCTATTCACTTTGTTCGTGATGCTCGTTATTTAGAAGAATTAGAGTTAAAAGAGCTTGCACTGCCGCTCGTTGTAATAGATCATTCAAAAGATGCAACAGAGAATCATGATTTCACGATTTCAGTTGAAGATATTTTGAATTTTGAGGTAGAACACGGTGAAATTGAGGCAGGTACATTTGTTGCACTTCGTACAGATTGGAGTAAACGTTGGCCTGATGTAGAAGCATTTAATAACTTTGATGCTGAGGGAAATCCGCATGCACCAGGATGGTCGGTAGATGCACTAAAATTCTTGTTTGAAGAGCGTCATATTAAAGCAGTAGGACATGAAACATTTGATACGGACTCTAGCATTTTATACCGTCAAAACAATGCATTACTAGGTGAACTATATGTATTGGAACAAGATACATATCAAGTAGAGTTGCTAACAAATTTAGACCAGCTACCCGCAAAAGGGGCTGTCATCTTTAACATCGTACCTAAACCTGAAAAGGCTTCAGGTTTCCCAGTTCGCTCATTTGCCATCCTACCTTAATTACTCATAGCAAATGAATAATAGGAACTGAGAGGTGAACTCTTTGGTTATTAGAATTGATGATTTATCAGGTGACGCAGTTAAGGTGTTTTTGGAGGAGCATCTTCAAGGTATGGCACTAAATTCTCCACCAGAAAGTATACATGCGTTAAATATCGAGGAATTGATAAAAATAGAGATTACTTTCTGGAGTGCATGGGAAGCAGGTACATTAGAAGGTTGCGGAGCACTAATAGAATTGGATGCACACCATGGTGAAATAAAATCCATGCGTACTTCTTCATAATATTTACGGAAAGGCGTATCCTTGATCATATCATTGAAGAGGCAATGTACCGCGGTTATAAGCGTCTAAGTTTAGAAACAGGTTCAATGGTGGCTTTTGTACCTGCTAGCTGAATTAGAAAAATGGTTTTCAATATTGTAAGCCATTTTCTAATTACATTGACGATCCGAATAGCGCTTTTATGAAATTAGAGTTATAAGTATATTAATTATTATTTTATTTACAAAAATATATAAAACGATAAGAGCATGTTTTGAAATGTAGATTATTCAAAACATGCTCTTTCTGTTTGTTCTACTATATTTTAGTTGGACAATACTTCTTACATGTTAAGAAAGCTTTGCAGAACAGCGAATAGCAGTAGCAATGGTTTTAATTTTTTGTTCTTTCGCTATTAATGCTTGTTGAGCTTCTTCTAATGTTACGAGCTCGAATCGGATTTTAGCACCTGTTTGTAACTGTGCAAGACTAGCTAGATCAGCTGTGATGACTTGAACCATTTTCGGATAACCCCCAGTTGTTTGGCGATCGGCCATTAAAATGATCGGTTTACCATTTGGTGGGATTTGAACTGTTCCAAACGTCACAGCCTCTGATAACAATTCGAATTTCTCTGTCAATGATAACGTTGGTCCTTCAAAGCGGTACCCCATTCGATCAGCCTCTGTAGAAAGTGTGTAAGGGTTGTTTGTTAAACAATGCTGACTTTCAGTGGTAAAACAATCCCACTCTGTACCAGGTATCACACGAATTGTTTGCTGTTGATTTAATGAGATTAATTCGTTGTGATTTACAGACCACGAAGCAGGACCTATTAGTTGTATTGCATATTGATGTATTTCTTTATTTTTTTTAGTATAAGGTCCGATATTTACTTCATCCTGTTTTTGTAATGCTCTACCTTCAAATCCGCCCATTCCCGCCTTTAAATAAGTACTTTTACTATTCATTACAGTAGGAACTTGTATACCGCCAGCAAAGCTTACATAAGCACGACAACCTGTATGGGCTTTTTTAAACTTTAATACGTCTCCTTTTTTCACAATAAATGGACGCCAAAGTGGTACGAGTTCATTATTAATCGTTGCTGTTAGATCTCCACCTGTAAGTGCAATAAGGTGGTCATCATTAAATTGTAATACAGTCCCAAATAATGAAACCTCAAGTACGGCTTCACTTTCTAAGTTCCCTACAAGAATATTCGCAATTCTTAATGAATAAGCATCCATTGCACCACTAACGATGACTCCATATTTTTGTGACCCGAATCTTCCTAGATCTTGAATGGTAGTTAATAAACCTGGTTTAATGACTGTAACTGTCATGATCTCGTCTCCTTCAATTGTTTGTATTCTTTTACGGATATTGGTTTAAAGCGAATACAATCACCTGCTTGCAACAGGGAAGGTGGCGTTTCATTTGGTAAAAATAAATCGAGTGGCGTACGACCAATGATTTGCCAGCCACCAGGTGTTTCAAATGGGTAAATTCCTGTTTGTTTGCCTGCAATCCCAACCGAAAGTGCAGGTATGGCAAGTCTAGGTGTTTCTTTTCGAGGTGTTGCTATAGCTTCATTCATGCCTCCCATAAAAGCGAAACCAGGTGCAAAACCAAGCATATAAACAAGACACTCATTCGCACTATGTAATTGAATGACTTCATCAGTCGTTAATCCATTAATTTCGGCCACATATTCTAAGTCTGGTCCATATTCACCACCATAAACAACGGGTATTTCAACCACTCTTTGCGTGTGTTGTTTAACTGTTGTCATTTGGGTAATCAGTTGTTGCACATACTGACATACAAAGCTATATGATGTTACCTTTCCATTAACCTTAAAAATAGTATAAGGATTGTAGTAGATTGTAATATTTGTATATGCTGGAACGGCTTCTATAAACCCTTCAAATGGCTGTTCTTCAAGCAATGAAGCTAAATTTTGTAAAATTGTACAGTTTGACGGATCGATTGTATTTCCAATCTGAACCATTACTGCTGAATCACCCAAAGGTTTAAATTTAACATGTTTAAATTCTTCTCCCATAATGTACAACCCCTCATTTTGCATTTTAAACAATATAATCATATAGATAAATAATGGTAAATGACAAGTAAGTTATTTACAATTGATAATTCATTATAGTGAGAAAGTTCAAAAATAAATGTTTTCAGAATAATGATTTAGTGATAATATAAGTTTTGTGTCAGAAAAACTGACATTAAATCCACTTTGAATTAGTAAGGGGCTGAGAAAATGTTTCATGTAGACTTGAATTGCGATTTAGGAGAAAGTTTTGGTCATTACAAACTAGGGGAACAAGAAGAAATTTTAAATTATATTACTTCAGCTAATGTAGCATGTGGTTTCCATGCAGGTGACCCAACAGTGATGAGGGAAACAGTTAAAATGGCTATTGCTAAAGGTGTCAAAATTGGTGCCCATCCTGGTTTGCCTGATTTAAATGGATTTGGACGACGCCCAATGCAAATTACTCCTCAAGAAGGCTATGACATGGTCGTATATCAAATTGGTGCACTACAAGGGTTTTTATCTACATGTGGAGAGAAAATGCAGCACGTAAAACCTCACGGAGCATTATATAATATGGCTGCTAAAGATCAGGCATTATCTAAGGCTATTGCCCAAGCTGTCTATGATGTCTCACCTGAGCTAGTATTATTCGGATTAGCTGGAAGTGAGTTAACGAAGGCAGGAGAAAAACTTGGTCTTCAAACAGCTCATGAAGTATTTTCTGACCGTACATATCAAGCGGATGGTTCACTTACTTCACGTACACAATCCAATGCTTTAGTAACAGACGAGGAACAGTCTGTAAATCAAGTCGTAACAATGGTCAAAGAAGGTTATATTGAGTCTCAACAACAAACGAAAGTATTATTGCGAGCAGACACTGTTTGTATCCATGGGGATGGAGTACATGCTCTTGCATTTGCAAAATATATTCGAAACACATTGGAGAAAAATAACATCAACGTTCAAGCATTTCACGTATAAAAAGGGGTTTTCATATGACAAAAGTTAGCTTAAATCAAGGGCAAGACAGAAAGAAAGTAGGGCGTAGCGTCTTATTAGGAGCTGCCTTCCTTATGGCAACATCATCGATTGGACCAGGATTTTTAACACAAACGACGGTCTTTACACAACAATTAGGGGCTAGTTTTGCCTTTGTTATTTTAGTTTCACTTATTTTAGATGTCTTCGCTCAAATAAATGTATGGCGTATCATCGCAGTATCAGGTATGCGTGGTCAAGAAATTGCCAACAAAGTACTTCCTGGTTTAGGTCTTGTATTAGCCATCATGATTGTTATTGGTGGACTAGCGTTTAATATCGGGAACGTTGCAGGAGCTGGTCTAGGTTTAAATGCTATGCTCGGCTTGGATCCGATTATGGGCGCAGTTATTAGTGCAGTTTTTGCAATTTTCATTTTCCTTGTAAAAGAAGCAGGTAAAGCGATGGATAAGGTTGCACAAGCAGCTGGCTTTATCATGATTTTACTAATGATGTATGTTGCTTTTACAACATCACCACCAGTTGGTGATGCATTAGCTAATACATTTACACCAGAAAAAATTGATATTCTTTCAATCGTAACTTTAGTTGGGGGAACAGTTGGTGGATATATTGTTTTCGCCGGTGGTCACCGCTTACTAGATGCAGGAGTTAAAGGGGTAGAATCTTTACCTGATGTAACGAAAAGTTCTGTAACAGGAATTGCTGCTACTGGTATTATGCGTGTAGCACTATTCTTAGCGGTATTAGGTGTAGTACATCAAGGTTTGACAATTGACCCTGCTAACCCACCTGCTTCTGTATTTAAATTAGCTGCAGGTGAAATCGGTTATCGTATGTTTGGTGTTATTATGTGGGCTGCTGCGATTACTTCTGTAGTAGGTGCTGCATATACATCAGTATCATTTATTCGTTCTTTCCACCCAATGATTGATAAATATCATAACTGGGTAATTATTGTCTTTATCGTTGTATCAACTATCACATTTGCATTCGTTGGTAAACCTGTTAAAATTCTTGTTTTAGTAGGGGCAATCAATGCAATAATTTTACCTCTAGCACTTGGAACGTTATTAATCGCAGCATATAAAAAAGAGATTGTTGGTAATTATAAACATCCGATGTGGTTAACGATTCCAGGTATTTTTGTTGTAGTAGTTATGGCTGTACTTAGCGTTCGTACACTTATTATCGAATTACCTAAACTATTTAGCTAGTTAAGAAAGTGGGGAATTATGATGACACAATTTGATACAATGGCCCCAACTGCTATTCGAGAATTAATTCGTAATGGTGAATTGACTGGACCAACAGCGGGAATGGCTAAAGGCTATACACAAGCAAACTTGGTTATTTTAAAGAAAGAATATGCGTATGATTTCTTATTGTTCTGTCAACGCAATCCAAAATCTTGTCCATTAGTGGATGTGACCGATATTGGGTCATATACACCTAACTCTATTGCTGCTGGTGCAGATATTCGCAAAGATATACCGAGATATCGAATATATCGTGATGGTGTTTTCACTGAAGAAGTAACCGATGTTACAGATTATTGGGAAGATGATATGGTATGTTTCCTATTAGGGTGTAGTTTTACTTTTGAAACGCCACTTCTTGCAAGTGGAATTCCAGTAAGACATATTGAAGAAGATTGTAATGTACCTATGTATAAAACGAATATTCCATGCGAAAAAGCAGGTATTTTTGAAGGTCCAATGGTTGTTAGTATGCGTCCTATGAAACATGCTGACGCAATCCGAGCTGTACAAATTACTTCTCGTTTTCCAGATGTTCATGGTGCACCGGTTCATATTGGCGATCCAAGCCAAATTGGGATTACAGATGTAAATACTCCTGATTTTGGAGATGCTGTAACGATTAAAGAAGACGAAGTTCCGGTATTTTGGGCTTGTGGCGTTACGCCTCAAGCAGTAGCGATGGAAAGTAAACCATCTATTATGATCACTCACGGACCCGGCTGTATGTTCATTAGTGATTTAAAAGATGATAAATTAAGCATACTTTAAGTAATAAAGCGCCTCTAAGTTAAAAAACTAACTTAGAGGCGCTTTTTATATACCTTTTACTTATTTTACTGTGCCAAATTTGTTAGCTTAGTCCAATATTAATTCAGCTTCAGAGCTAAAGTAATGAACTACTTATACATGATATTAGCTTTCTCAGCGCCGAATAGGATGCCAGATGCCACTTCTAACTTGTTCTAGATAATGTTGAATGACGTCTTGTAGTTTCCAGTATGTTGTTTTTATAGCTATTCCTCCTAATATCTCTCAACCTATATGAGTAAATAGGCTACTCGTAGATACTTAGGAATCAAACTATTATAGTTTTTATTAGCACTTTTGTAGATTAAATATGTATATACATAAATTTGTATTTTCTATTAGTTTACATAATATTATTATGTAAACTAAATTCTATACTTTCAATTTTTTAATTGAGAACGTATTATTATAAAAGTAACTTATTTTTAATATGTAGTGATTCGTCATAAAGGAGATTGTAATATGAATGATAAGCGATTTAAAATTGCGCATCGTGAGGCCATCATTGGGGTGATACTTGTAATCATCAATTTTAGTATTTGGTTTGGCTTTGCTTATGGCATGGGCTCAGGAGATCCGTCATCTTATACATATGTACTTGGTTTTCCAGAGTGGTTTTTCTATAGCTGTATTGCAGGAACTATTTTCATGGTCATCCTTATAGTTTTCGTCATTAAATTCCTCTTCACAGATGTACCATTTGACGATGAGGAGGGTGAACAGAAATGATACATTGGCAAGTGATTATTCCTTTAGTTGTTTTTTTAGTACTTATTTTTGGGATTGGGATATGGGCGAATCGCCAAGTCATGCAATCAAATTCGTTTTTGCAAGAATATTTCCTTGGCGGACGTGAAATGGGTGGTTTCTTACTTGCTATGACAATGATGGCGACATACGGTAGCGCTGGGAGTTTTATAGGTGGTCCAGGTGTTGCCTATAATACAGGACTCGGTTGGGTTCTTTTGGCGATGGCGCAGTTACCAGCAGGTTATTTCGTTCTAATGATACTTGGTAAAAAATTTGCAATTATTGCACGTAAGTATCAAGCAATCACTCTAATTGATTTTTTAAGTGAACGATATCAAAGTAAAACGGTTGTCATTGTATCAGCAGTTAGTATTATTTTATTCTTATTTGCATCCATGGCAGCTCAGTGGATTGGCGGGGCGCGATTAATAGAGTCATTAACAGGCTTAAACTATTCTACTGCATTGTTTATCTTTGCAGGTGCTGTATTAATTTACGTGATTATTGGTGGTTTCCGTGCAGTAGCATTAACAGATGCAGTGCAAGGTTCTGTGATGGTCATTGGGACAATCATTTTACTTGTCGCAACGGTTATTGCTGGTGGAGGAATATCGAATATAATGAGTGATTTAGTCGCTGAAAATCCGAATCTTGTATCACCTTATGGGGCAGATCGTAGTTTAACGCCATTATACGTATCGACATTTTGGATTTTAATTGGGATAGGTGTTATTGGCTTACCTCAAATTGCCGTTCGTGCAATGTCATATAAAAACTCAAAAGGCATGCATACAGCCATTATCATTGGCACAATTGCACTTGCTACAATTATGTTTGGCATGCATTTAATTGGTGTACTAGCACGTCCGGTATTACCAGGCATAGAAATTGGTGATAAAGTGATGCCTTTACTGACGCTAAAAGTGTTACCTCCATACTTAGCAGGAATTGTGCTAGCTGCACCAATGGCAGCAATCATGTCTACGGTTAACGCTTTACTTATCTTAGTAAGTTCAACTGTAGTAAAAGATATTTACTTAAACTATATAAAACCAACTGCATCAGATGCACAGATTAAAAAAGCAAGTTTCTATGTGACTACAGTTATTGGGATAGCAGTGGTTCTAGTAGCTCTACGTCCACCAGATTTACTTATTTGGCTGAACTTATTTGCTTTCGGTGGATTGGAATCCGTATTCTTATGGCCGGTTGTATTTGGTCTCTACTGGAAAACAGGAAACAAATACGGTGCGATTGCATCGATGATTATCGGGATTTCATCTTATATCTACATTGATCAAATAATGCCAAGTGTATTAGGTATGCATACTGTTACGTTGCCGATAATCTTATCTTTAGTAGCATTTGTTGTAGTAAGTCTTGTTACGAAGGACAAAGTTAAGACTGGAAAATCGATTATTTAATAAGAAACACCAAACTTTTAGTTTTAAAGTTTGGTGTTTTTATATGTAAAAACCGGTTAATAATTTTTGTTTATCTAATTGACAGATAACTCTAACTGTTATACAATAATAAAAAATAAAAAAATTGTTATATAACAGGAGGGTTTACATGGAAATGTATAGAGAAGGTTATGAAACGTATTGTCTAGCTTGTGAAAATTATGGTATGGAGTCGATGAATTTTTATCTTTACGTGAGAAACTTAACCGTAGAGCAGTTAAACGCATTCAATCAACATACGAAGGGAAGCGATGATTACGAAGTCTGATGCCATAGTAATTTTATAAAAACCCTACCCGTTGCTAAAAACAGGTAGGGTTTTGTTATGTTTTTATTGTTTTGATACGAAAAAGTCCGAATTTTAATACAATAAAAAATATTAATTTACATTCTAAAACTTTTATGAAATAATTTAGATTAATAGACAAATAAATATTTCTTATAAGAGTGCTTATGTTCATCATAAGCTAAAAGGGAAATCGGTGTAAATCCGATGCAGCCCCGCTACTGTAAGTGTGGATGAAATTGTTGCAAACCACTGGTGCATGTATAATGCGCTGGGAAGGAACAAGAGTAAATAGATACACAAGCCAGGAGACCTGCTTTTATAATGTAGTTTCAATCTTCGAGGGGGAGATTTGGAGCATCGAAGGCCTTTTTGTATATCATTGTACATTTTTCTGGCATTTCGCCGTCCAAATTCTCTTTACATTGTGTAAAGGGATTTTTTTTGCCCTTATATATATGTTCTTCCTTTTAAAGAAAAACTACAAGTAATTAACAATAAAGATATGGGGGATTTCAACATGTACACAAGTAAATGGGTAAGAAAATGGGTAGCACCTATCGGAATGGCAAGTTTATTAGCATTTTCACAACTACCAGGTCAATTGTCGACAGTAAAAGCTGCAGAAAATACGTCAGCGACTGTTCAAGTTCCAGCGAAAGATGTCAGTTATAAAAACGTTCTAAATTCAACAGCGGCATTTTTACTACAACAAGTGCCGAATCCATCATTTGGTGATGAAGACTACGTAACTGATTTCGCTCGTGCTAGCGTACCAGTTCCTTCTAAATACTATGAAACTTATTACAATAATCTAGTCAAAGAGGTTAAAAGTAAGGATGGCAAAATCTCTAAAGACGTTGGTAAATATTCAAAAGTCATTATTGCATTAACAGCCATCAACAAAGATCCGCGTAATGTTGGGGGATATGATTTAGTTAAGTCTATGTATGATACATATTTGACTACAGAGGAAGCAAAAAAATTAACTAATGGGAATAAATTTCATTTCTTAAATGCTATTGATACAAAAAATTATGATTTATCAACGGAACCGAAATATGCGGAGATTACAAGAACTAAATTAGTAAATGATTTAGTAAAAGATCAATTTGAAGATGGATCATTTGCGTGGGCTCTAGATTATGGATCTGATAAAGATTCAACATCAATGACGGCTACTGCTTTAGCGCCTTACACAAAAGATGCGAAGGTAAAAGCAGCTGTTGAAAAAGCAAATGATTATTTAGGCAAAGAACTAGGTGAACAAGGTGGATTCTACTCAGAATGGGCAAAAGGTGACAGTCCTGAAACAGTATCTCAATTCATCATCAATTTAACGTCTAATCAAACAAATCCAAAAACGGACCCACGTTTCATCAAAGGTAATGGTAGCTGGGCTGTTTCTAACCTAGTAAGTTTTGTAGATAGTGCTACAGGTGGATTAAAGAGCGGTTTGTCACTTAAAATTCCAAACTTAATGTCATCAGATCAAGGTTTACGTGCACTTGCTTCATATGACCGCTATGTAAACGGCAAAAACCGTATTTATGATATGTCTGATGCTGCGGAGTCACTTAAATTTGACATTACAGCACCTGAAGTAGCAACAGCTAATAAAGTTAGTGATCAAACAACAATTGTTAAAGGCAAAGCTGAAGCAGGAGCGAAAGTTACGATTTATAACGGCTCTAAGCTACTAGCATCAACTACTGCATCTACAAAAGGCACATACTCTTTAACAATCAAAAAGCAAAAAGCTAATTCAACATTGAAAATTTATGTGACAGATGCATCTAAAAATAAAAGCAAAGCATACACATTAAAAGTAGCTGATAGAACGGCTCCTAAAGCACCGTCAGTTAAAAAAGTAACTATTTCAACTAGTAAAGTGACTGGGACAGCTGAAAAAGGTGCAAAAGTGTATGTATTAAAAGGTAAAACGTCTATCGGTAAAGGAACTGTAAATAGTAAGGGGCAATTTACTGTTATAATTAAAAATCAAAAGGCTAATACTAAATTAACAGTTTATGCCAAAGATGAAGCCGGTAACAAAAGTAATGCAACAAAAGTAGTAGTTAAAACGAAATAATTTGAAAGAAATAGGAAGGGTGTTGGAGTTTATCTCCAGCACCCTATTCCCATCTATAAGAAGAGGTGCGATTTATGAAAAAATTAATACCATTATGGCTAATGATGATTCTCTCATTGATCATTATCACTGGCTGTAAGATTCAATCAGTTGAAGAATATAATAACCAAACTGAGCAAGAACAAAGTGTTGATGAAGCAAGTGAGACTAAGGTAATCGTTAAAGGTGATAAAGGTGAAGAATCAGCAAAGGAAGAAAAAGAAAAAGATTCAACAATAGATGCTATAAAGCCAAATAACGAAGAAGAGGAAAAGACCGAAACAAAGCAAAAGGAACCAAAAAATGAAGAAGAGGTAACGCCAAAAAAAGAGCAACCAACAAGCACACCTAAAACTGATTCAACATCAACTTCGAAAACACCTAGTAAAGATACTTCGACTAGTTCAAATAATGAAAAGCAAGATAAAAGTCCAGCACCAACTAAAGATAAAACACCAACAAAAGATCAGAAGCCTGAAAAAGATAAAAAACCCGAAAACAATAACGTAGCTCAAAAGCCAAGTAAGCCTAATAAAGAAGATGAAAAGAAGAAAGAATATGTGACTATTTCGATTAGTGCTGCAACTTTGCTAACGCATTGGGATATGTTAAAACCTGCATTACAAAGTG
Organism: Viridibacillus sp. NPDC093762; assembly: GCF_050279675.1. Lineage (NCBI taxonomy): Bacteria > Bacillati > Bacillota > Bacilli > Caryophanales > Caryophanaceae > Viridibacillus > Viridibacillus sp. NPDC093762. Next base: position 124,638 of record NZ_JBNNUK010000002.1, read on the forward strand.
AAAAATACGTACCGAAAAATGGTGTGATTTTAAAGTCTACGAAATATGAGATCTTAAACGAAGACGAAACGGTTTGGTCTATTATTAAACGAGCTACAAAAGAACATGGTATTCATCTGGAATATGAAGGAGCGGGCGACAATCAATATGGCTCTGTCTATATCGAAGGGATTAATCACCTTTATGAATTCGACGCAGGGGAATTAAGTGGTTGGATGTACTCTGTAAACGGGCAGACCCCTAATTATGGTGTGAGTGCAGTTACCGTTAAAAATGGTGACAATATTCAGTTTCAGTATACAGTCGATCTAGGCCGTGATATAGGTAGATAATTATTAAAAGGAGTAATAAGCATCATGAAAGCATTTGAAACGTATCACCCTATTGTTCTCTTTGCATATTTTGCATCTGTCATCGGACTTTCCATGTTCTATATGCATCCAGTTTATTTACTTATTACATGTATTGGAGCAATTACATTAAGTCTGTTACTTAATAGAAAATCATTTATTAGCGGCTTAAAATTTTTCGTGCCGATGTTTTTTATCGCTGCAATTATTAATCCACTTATTAGTCATGACGGAGAAATCATTCTATTTTACATAGATTATAATACTATAACATTAGAGGCTATTGTTTATGGATTTGCGATGTCGATTATGATCTGTTCAGTCATTTTTTGGTTTGGTTGTTATAACGTTGTAATGACATCAGATAAATTTCTTTATTTATTCGGTAAGATATCACCTGCACTAGCGCTGGTCATTTCATTAACATTACGTCTTGTCCCGCGTTTTAAACATCAAATTACGATTATTTCACATGCACAAAAAACAATTGGCATGGATATTTCAGCCGGCAACCCATGGCAAAGAGTAAAAAGCGGGATTCGCATCATCTCCATTCTTATAACTTGGGCACTAGAAAATGCAATTGAGACGGCTGATTCGATGAAAGCACGTGGTTATGGCTTGAAGAACCGTTCCACATTTTCATTATTCGTTTTCGAAAAAAGAGATGGATTTTTGCTCGGAATCATATTAACACTTCTTTTAACGAATATTCTTGGCAGTTACTTTGGTGTGACGACGTATTATTTTTATCCAACGTTTACTGAATTAGCTTTAACTCCAATTAGCATAGGACTTTATATTTCTTATGCTAGTTTACTAGTAATACCTATTGTGATTGAAATTCGGGAGGCAATTAAATGGCGCTCATTGAAATACAACATGTAAATTTCCAATATCCAGAAAAACAAGAGCGAGTATTAGATAATATCAATTTAACAATTGAAGAAGGTGAATTTGCTGTTCTTTGTGGTACATCTGGCTGCGGTAAAAGTACGTTATTAAAACATTTAAAAAGAGAGATAGCTCCTCATGGTGAAAAATCAGGAACTATTCTTTATGCGGGCACGGTATTGGCCGATTTACCTGATCGCGTGGCAGCTTCTGAAATCGGTTTTGTTATGCAAAATCCAGAAAATCAAATTGTTACTGATAAAGTGTGGCATGAGTTGTCTTTTGGTCTTGAAAATTTAGGGCTAGATACGATGACAATTCGACGTAGAGTGGCTGAAATGGCAAATTTCTTCGGTATTCAGCAGTGGTTTAGGAAAAGTACAATGGAGTTATCAGGTGGTCAAAAGCAACTGTTAAATCTTGCAGCAATTATGGCAATGCAACCCAAATTATTGATTTTAGATGAACCGACATCTCAGCTTGATCCAATTGCAGCTACGGAATTCATCGGAACATTGCAAAAGTTAAATAAAGAACTTGGATTAACAATTATTCTTGTAGAACATCGCTTAGAAGAGGTTTTTCCTATAGCAGATCGCGTTGTGGTCATGGAGAAAGGTCGTATTATTTGTAATGATTCACCGCAAAATGTTGCACAACAATTAAAAGCATTCGATGCCTCTCATCCAATGATGCTAGGCTTACCAACACCAGTGCGTATTAATAATGCATTGCAAATCAATGACGTTGTACCGCTAACCATACGAGATGGCCGGAATTGGCTAACAAAGCACTTTAACAATGAATTTCGAGCTTTAGAAAGTAAATTGAGTTCAGACATTCCAACTGATGACATTGTCTTGGAAGTTAAAGAAGCATGGTTCCGTTATGAAAAGAATACTCAAGATGTATTAAGAGGTTTCTCCATGCAAGTACGGGCTGGAGAGATTGTTAGTATTTTAGGGGGAAACGGTACAGGGAAAACAACTGCACTAGGTGTAATGTCAGGTTTATATAAACCATATCGAGGAAAAGTCTTCATAAATGGTAAATCCATTAAAAAGTTTTCAAATGGCGAATTGTATCGAAATAATTTAGCTGTTTTACCACAGGATCCATTAACTCTACTCGTTGAAAAGAAAGTACAACTTGAATTCGATAGCATAATAGACGTTTTAGGCATCTCAAAAGAGGCAGCCAATGTACAGTTAAATGAAATTATCACAACACTTAATATCGGACATTTATTAGACAGTCATCCATATGATTTGAGCGGAGGAGAACAACAAAAAGTTGCTTTAGCCAAAGTCTTGTTACTAAACCCTAAAATTATCCTTCTAGACGAGCCTACAAAGGGCATTGATGCATATTCTAAGGAAATATTCGCCGAAGTACTACAAGCGCTTAAAAAGCGTCGTGTGGCCGTTGTGATGGTTACACATGATATTGAGTTTTCAGCGCAGTATTCTGACCGTTGTGCAATGTTCTTTGATGGCAATATCGTTTCCGAGGATGAACCAAAACTGTTTTACAGTGGAAATAATTTTTATACAACTGCAGCGCACCGAATGTCGCGTCATTTATATGATTTTGCAGTGACAAGTGAGGACGTGATTTCGTTATGCAAGCACAATCAACAGCTCGAGCAGACAACTACTCCCGTAAACGTCTAATTTTCTCCAGTATCATCATTTTTGTAGTTATTCCAATCGTCATGCTTATTGGAGTGACTATCTTGAATGATCGTAAATACAATCTTATATCTATGATAATCGTTTTATTAGCCTGTGTGCCATTCTTTGTTTCATTTGAAAGAAGAAAACCACAAGCACGAGAAATTTTAACGATAGCTGTTATGTCGGCTATTTCCGTTGCAGGCCGAGCAGCATTTATTTGGATTCCAGCTTTCAAGCCAGTGACTGCCATTACAGCCATTACTGGATTTGCTTTCGGAGCGGAAGCAGGCTTTCTTACAGGAGCGACCTCTGCCATAGCATCGAACATCTTTTTCGGACAAGGTCCATGGACGCCATTTCAAATGTTTACATGGGGAATCCTTGGTTTTATCGCTGGTCTATTAGGACAAAAAGGTTGGATGAAAAGCAAAGTAGCACTCATTATTTATGGCGTTTTTGCAGGAATAATGTATTCCTTCTGTATGGATATTTGGACTGTCATTTCTTATGATGGGCTGTTTTCTTGGAAAAGGTATTTAATCGCTATGTCAACAGCTATTCCGTTTACGATTGTCTATGTAGTATCAAATGTCGTTTTTTTACTCGTTTTAGCCAAACCAATTGGTGAAAAATTAGAACGAATAAAAGTGAAATATGGAATGTTGAATAGCTAGAAAAGAAAAAGAACTGTTTTGAAAGTCGTTAATCTAGACTTTTAAAACAGTTCTTTTTTACTTAAAAAAGGATAATATAAACATTGTTGGAATTCTGTTAAAATTGCGTTTGTTCCAGTAAGGAGGGGTTACACATTGGATACAAATAAACACTCAGCGGTTTTTTTAGTAGCTTTAACAAACTTATTAATCATTTGTCTAGCTCAATATTTATATGCTTTGATGTTGATAGATAATTATGCGATTACCTATTTTCAACTTTTTTTCATACCTTTAATCAGTGTAACTATCAATTTGCTTCTTTGGTCAAGTAGATTCAGAATCAAATTTTATCTACATTGGATTTTTGTGTACATAAGTTTCTTCTTTTCCATTTTCATTTTCTATATCATTAATTATATTAAAAATGGATCCACTTGAGTGGGGAGATTTCCCTCCAGGTGAAGCATACTGGGATTTGTTTTTGTACGTCTTAGTGAATTCAACGTTACAGTTAACCACTTTATTTTTTCTGAACATTGTTACTTGCTTACTTTATAAAATAGTTGAAAAGTTGAAAAAGTGATTCTTACAACTATTTAACATGATTAATTATTCATGTTAAATAGTTGAATTTTAAACTTATGAGAAAGTAAGTAATTCTATTATTTTCTTTCTACCCACTGCACTAATAAGCAAAGGTAATCGAGGCCCACTATTTTCATTCATCACTAGCTGATAAACATTTCTAAATAAGTCTTTCTGATATTCGCGCATTCTTTTTTTGTCATCCTGGTGGCAGATGGCATAAATTTTTTTCATTAAAGTATCCGCCGTTAAGGTAGGTTTCAATGAGAGTAAATCAGCAAGCTGTTTCACTTTTTCTTGTTGCAATTTAGGTAGACTATTGTAGTACAACGTATTTTTTTCTTCATTAATGCTTACAAGGCGATTAGAATTCCAATAGTTAATCCAATGAGCTACTCGGTAGCTGATACGTGTTATTTCTTCAATTGTAAAATCTTCACCTGTTTGACTTAAAGATGCGTGTAATAAATCATTGTTAAAACCAATTAACGAGAAAATACTAGCTACTTGGCTAAAGTTAGGTTGTTTTACTAATCTATTTGCTCCCGCTAATTTTAAGGAATGTATTAAGTGTTCATCTTTTAGTAAGCCCTGAATATAGGAAGATTGATACCGTTCAAACTCTGAGTAATTACGTATTACGTCTTCATCTAAACCGATATTAAAAGCAGCATTTGGGTTGTATTTTGCAAACATAAATAGAATAAGTTCTGGTGTATAAACATTTAACAATTCATTTGGTGTGATAACGTTCCCAGAAGAGCTAGACATCTTTTGGTTTGTGCCTTTTAATCCTATAAACTCATATGCAGCATAGTCAGGCGCTTCATAATCAAAAATTTCTTTTGCTATAACTTTGGACACATTGTAACTTCCTGTAGTAGAGGAATGATCACGCCCCCCAGGTTCAAATACAACATCCTCTACCATCCAGCGCATTGCCCAATCTACTTTCCAGTTGAGCTTTATATTGTTGCTATCTGATAAAGCTTGAGATATTTTGTTTCCACAAGTACACTCATATTCAAAAATTTCTAGTTCTGCATTAAAAGAGCTTATTGTAGTCGTATCCTTGTTACAAACATTACAGTACAATGTAATTGGATAAAAAGTTTCACGTTCTTCTTTTATTGGAGAGCTAGATTTAAAACGCATAAGTATGTCATAGATTTCAAGACGTTTCTGCAATGCAGTTCGTATATATGGTGCATATCGTCCAGAGCGATATTCAATATTTTGATATATAAATTGAGGTTCGATATTTAATGCTAGTAATGAGTGTTCAAACTCTTTTTCAAAATGACTAGCATACGATTCTATACCAAAAGGGTCTGGAACATCCGAATAAGGCATACCAATATACGTTTCGTAAGATGAAGATACATTCTGTGGAACTTTCCTTAGTCTATCAAAATCATCCCAAGAAAAAATAAATCGTGTTTTTTTCCCCATACTTTCTAATGCTTTTACAACAAAAAAAGTTGTTACTATTTCACGAAAATTCCCAATGTGAACGGAACCCGAAGGACTTATCCCTGAAGCACAAGTAAAAACCTCTTTTGTGGGATACTTTTGAATTAATCTTTCTGCAATTTGATATGCCCAATGCATATAATCACCTCAACTTAGAATTTTTCAATCATTAAAGAATGAATAGAAAATAAAAAAACTCCCACCTCCCAAGACATTTGTCTTGAGGGCGAGAGTTTGAATTCGCGGTACCACCTCAGTTTGCTTATTGATCACTCAACAAGCCTTATCAGGTACGGCCAAAGTGCGATACCCTATCCCTATAACGGGAGAATCCGTCGTAGTATCCCTAAGTAAATCTAAACTTAGATCCGTACGAAGCTCGGAGTTTTTGTTCAATAAGAATTCCCATCCCTCTTTTCACCAATCAAGGGTCTCTGTAATGTTCCTTCTTATTTACTCTTCTCTTCATCGCTTATTAGTTATTGTTATTGATAATAGCAAAATCACTTTTCCTTTTCAACTAAATTTAAGGTAATCTTTAAAAAAATGGAAAACGAACTTCAAGTATTATTTTACAAATACCTCATCAGAAATATAGGCGCAAGCTATTATTGATTCTTTTTAATTGATTATTCTATCCAATAGTTCAAATTGCACCTAATTGTTGAAAGACAGTATTCAATATTAAGATTAGGTATGCTGAAACATATAAGTTTAATAGAACTAAAATTAGATTAGATTTGTGAAAGTCTATTAAGTAGAATAAAATATACATAATATTAGACTTTATGCTAAAAAAATGAAGAAAGGGGGTCTCATAACAGTGAAGAAGTCATTATGGAAGAATATAAGTATTTCATGCTTTGCTTTAACAGCTTTATGGACCTTATCCGATAACCATCAAACCGCTTACGCTGAAGAAAATACAATCAATGCTTTGATCTCATATAAAAACGAAGAAGGTAAGCAGAGAGTGTTAGGTGACGTTGAAGATGTCAGTGAGGTACTGGACAATGTGGAAATGGTTGAAGCATCTTTAACAGAGCAACAACTGTCTGACTTAAAAAAAGATCCAAACATTGAATTTGTTGATACAAAAGAAGCACCTATGACTTTAGCTAATTTGGATACACCGGTTCAACCGTTACTAGTACCAACTTGGAATTTAAATTTATTAAATACGCCTATAGCATGGGATAGCGGTATTTTTGGCAATAAAGTTAAAGTAGCGGTTATTGATACAGGGATTAATCTCATTGATGATTTGCCGAATGTTGAAAGAAGAGTATCCTTTGTGAGGGATTTACCAGAAACAATTATTAAAGAATCAGACAATGTGGATCGCGGAGGTATTAGTAATAATGGTCATGGTACATCAGTAGCTGCCGTCATTGGAGCAAAAGTTGGTGGATATTTAAAAGACCAAAAAACAACTGATGTTATTGGGGTTGCACCAAATATCCAATTGTATTCTTTGAAATATGCGGATGGTACAACGAGTGGTACTACAACAGAAATCGTCAAATCAATTGATTGGGCAATTGCAAACAATATGGACATTATTAATATTTCTTCTGGTTTATATATTGATGTACCAGCACTAAGAAATGCCGTTCAAAAAGCTTATGACGCAGGTATTTTAATTGTTGCATCAGCTGGTAACGATGGCAATGATAGAAATGTCACATATCCTGCAAGATATAGTCAAGTTATTGCTGTATCATCTATTAATGCTAAGCAAAAGATAAGCACGTTCTCTAATACAGGTTCATCTATGAATCTTACTGCTCCAGGGGAAGTTGTACCAACGATTAATAAAGATGGCAAATTGATTTATGCTAGCGGTACTTCATATGCAGCGCCACATGTTACAGGTATTCTCGCTCTATTAAAACAGCAATATCCATTTTTATCAGCGAAAGAATTACGTGCAAAATTAAATGAACAGGCAATTGACCTTGGTATAACAGGTGTTGACAATTTATATGGACATGGGCTAGTTCAATACCCACAAGCCGAAGAATTAGTCATTGAAGATTTGGTCGATCCTCAAATCGAAAAAGTTACAGATCATACAGCGACTGTTAGTTTTTCATTACCAAATGATACAAACGCTAAAAAAGTAGCCATCTTCATAGACGATAAACTTGTCACATCCACTACTGAAAACAAATATACAATAAAAAAATTACAGGCATCAAAAGACTATAAAATTACTTTAAAAGTTGTAAGCCGAGATGGAAGATCATCCAATGGCACAGATTTGCAATTGCATACGTTAAAGGACATTACTCCACCTGCTGAGGTGACAAAATTAATAGCGTCATCAATTCAAATTAATGCTGCGACAATTAATTGGAGAAAGCCATCAACCGAAGACTTTAGACAGTCTAAAATATACGTAAATAATAAGAAAGTAGCTACGACGAAAGAAGCTACATATACAATACGCAATTTAAACCCTAGTCAAACGTATAAAATCGAAGTGAAAACAGAAGACGAAGCTAAAAATATTTCGCAAGGAGTAGCAATTACCATTCAAACACCTGCGAAGAAAGTCTTACATTCACCTTTAGTAAAAAAAGTATCTGATCGGAGTACAAATGTAAGCGGTACTGCTGAAGCAAATTCGACTTTTTTAATTTATAAAGGCAATAAAAAAATAGCTCAAGCTTCCGTCCAATCAAATGGTAGTTATACTGTTCCTATAAAAAAACAAGAGGCAAATAGTCAATTATCCGTCTATATTACAGATAAACAAGGTAATACGAGCCAAGTAAAAAAACTGATAGTTATCGATAAAACGGCACCAGCTAAGCCAAAAGTAAACAAGGTAACAAGTAACTCAACTATCATATCGGGTATTGCTGAACCGTTTACAATAATCGAAATGAGCAAAGGGAAAACGATTTTGGCTAAAACCGAAGTGAAATCTTCAGGTAAATTTACGTTAAAAATTAAAAAGTTAAAGAGAAATTCAACTGTTTCGTTTTACTCTATTGATCAAGCGCATAATCGGAGTAAAAGTACTTTAATTAATGTCCAATCCTAATAAAATATGCCTCTATATAGGTCTCTTAGCCTCTTAAATCGCTTTAATTAAGTGGGTGAAAATAAAAGGGGAGGGGAGTATATATAGGGGTATATTTTTTGTTGAACATATAGACTAACGAGGTTTATAATAAATGGAAATAAAACTATTAAGTGGAAGGTGATGAATTTGAAACAAAAAACGTTCCAACAAACAGTCGGCTTTAGCATAAAGGACACAGTGGCACTATATTGGCTATTCAAAACACAACAAAGGGAATGTTATTCTGTTGAAGTACATAAAGCCTTTCAAAATGACTTCCCTGGACGCCCTGTTGGCTATGAATATGTCGCGCGTATTGCTAAACAACTAGAAGCAGATGGAGCATTAAAAGTGAGGCAAGAACAAAAACGTCTATTCTATCATGCTACTGAACTAGGTATTGAACGGTTGCGCAGATACGAAAAACTCTATTTCCAGCAGTTCCATGAAATCATACTCGTATTGGATCGTTTTTATTATGCCTTAACAAAAAACGGGGATAAACCAGAAGCACCTAACCATCCGCTTCCAGAAGAATTTCGTGCTTATTTCTCCAAACTTATATCAGTAAAGGATATTGTACGCTATTTGGCACTTAAACTAAGTCAAACAAGATCATCTTTTTATATGGCAGAAGTAGGTCAACAACTAGAAGATGTGTTTGGTTGGACCCCTTCAAACGGTTATTTATATCAAATCGCACGTGAAATGGAAGAAACGGATTTGCTCATTGGTTATTGGCCTGATGAAAGACGTACTGTACGAAAATTAAAAGGGACAGACGCTGGGACGGCATTTTATGATGTCATTGCTAAATCCTTAGAAGAGCGAATAACAACTACAAGGCATTATTTACGTTATATCTTGGCATTTTTTACTGTGAAAACGTAACATTCAAATCATATTTACAAAGAAAGCCTAATTTTCGGGTTACAATGCCTAAATTAGGCTTTTATTACGTCATTTCATCATTTGTTAGAGGTTTAATAAACTCTAATACTATGAGGTATTACAAGATTTTCTCTTCTTATTGCAAAAAACCTGGGAGCACTTACTCCCAGATCAAAGTTGCTCTATATTAATCAATATATTTGTTCACAAACCCCCAGACTGTATTCCAATACTTTTCTGGATCTACTTTTTCAGCTTCACCATGACCTGCACCTGGAATAATTAGTTTCTCTTTTTCAACATTTGCCGCATTATAAACTTCATCCAGCATTTCATAAGGAACAAATGTATCTTTATCGCCATGGATAAATAGCATAGGTGTTTTACTCTTCGCCACTTGTTTGACGGCAGATGCTTCTGTTAAATCATATCCTGCACGAATTTTCGTTACCGTGTTCGCCGCGTTCATGACAGGGAACTTTGGTAATTTAAACAAGTCATCAAGCTGATATGTAAATACATCCATAACCGATGAATAACCACAATCTTCAACAATTACTTTGACATTTGAGGGTAATTTCTCGCCAGAGGTCATCATGACAGTGGCTCCTCCCATGGAAATTCCGAATAAGACGATCTCAGCTTTTGGATCTTTATCAGTAATTGTCTTGATCCATAAAAGCATGTCTTTCCGATCATCCCAACCCATTCCGATGTAATCTCCTTCACTTTCTCCATGTCCACGAAGATCTGGTGCTAATACATTGTATCCTTTTTCATGAAAATTGCGGATCCATCGAACCATTAGAGTGTTATTCGAGGTATACCCATGATCAATAATGACCCATTTATGATCCGAATTGTTGTTTTCATATAAATGGCCTTTTAATGTTAATTTATCTGAAGATACAATACTTGTTGTAATAGGTGGATGATTTTTTGAAAAGGCAGCATCTTCTAATTCACTTGTTTTTGCTACTTCGGCTGAAACGGCTTCCGATTGAGCTAAATGCGGATTACCAGTTAAAAATTCTTTTTCCGTATTAGCATTTAAAGCAAAATTGTAAAAATAATTTCCGACTAAGCCGTAAGCAATGACTAATATGACGATAATTACTGAAGAAATAATACTGAATTTTTTCATAAGACACTTCCTTTATACTAAACTATTCATATTTTATAGTTCAAAGTATAGCATATGTAGTAATTTGAAATAGTTTTGTCACTTTCGAATATTATAAGATGTCAATGAGTTGTTTTATTTTCATGAGAAGTCCCTCAAAATTAATGATTGAATTTTATGACACTTCTCTTTATAATTAATGCAAGTAACATTTTACACACAATTGTATAACTGAACTCGTAGATAAGGATTAGTACATAAGGAATGCGCGGTTAGAGAGTCGGGGTTGGTGGAAACCGATACGTAGCAACTTATGGAATGGACCTTTGAGTGACTGCTTGAATGTTGAGTATGGCAGTTCGATTGGCGAATCGTTATATCGCTTATAGTGGTAGCGTTTTTTGCTGCAATTGAGGTGGTACCGCGGAATTTCCGCCCTCCAAAGAGAATAGTCTCTTTGGAGGGCTTTTTGTGTTACTTGAGATGAGCTGAGAAAAGGAGTTTGAGCAAATGACAGTTAAGACGAGAGAGTATGAGATGGTAACACTTCAAGGGGATATGTTGACACCGATATCCATTTACCAAGCAGTGAGAGGTCGAAAGAAAATGCTTTTTGAATCGTCCGCTAAACACGAAGAATGTGGCCGATATTCATTTATCGCCTTGAATCCAATAGCGGAGTTAAAAAGTTCGGAAAACGGTACGGTAATATTTCAAAAAGGGCAACATAATGAATTACAACGATCTCCATTTGACGTTTTAAAAGAAATGCTGCCATTAAATACGGAAGACTATCCATTCGCCTTTTTTGGTGGAGCAATAGGTTATATTGGTTATGAAACCGCCTTTTATTTTGAAAAAATCGGTAACTCTTTGCCAGATGAGCTAGACATGCCGAATATGCATATGCTTTTTTACGATACATTTATTATTTATGATCATTTACATCAAACGGTATCAATTGTTGCGATTGATTTGTTTAATAGTGATCGTAGTCATGAAGATATGAAAGCAAATATTCAAGAGATTGTGACAAGCCTACAACTGACAACTGTATCACAGCCTGAAGTGGAAGAAGATACTTTAGACTTTAAATCAACAATAGATGAAGAGTCGTTTTGTGATATGGTCAAAACAGCTCAGGAACATATTAAACGAGGTGATATCTTCCAAGTAGTGCTGTCACAACGTTTTTCATCGCCATTTTCAGGCAATCCATTTTCTTTATATAGAAAATTACGTACATCTAACCCTTCACCATATATGTTTTATATGGATTTTGAAGACTATATCATATTAGGTACTTCACCTGAAAGTTTAGTCAAGGTTAAAAACAGACATGTTACTACGAATCCGATTGCCGGAACACGCCCTCGTGGTAAAACAACTAAAGAAGACGATACACTTGCCAAAGGTTTACTTGAAGATGAAAAGGAAATTGCCGAACATCGTATGTTAGTCGATCTTGGAAGAAATGATATTGGCAAACTCTCGAAAATCGGCACAGTGAAGCTACCAAAGTATATGGATATTGAATACTACAAATATGTCATGCACATCGTTTCTGAGGTGACAGGTGAGTTGAAAGACGATATTCATGTGTTAGATGTACTAACAACCTGCTTACCAGCTGGTACTGTGTCAGGCGCACCTAAAATTCGTGCAATGCAAATTATCAATGAGTTAGAAACAATGAAACGTGGTGTATATGCCGGAGCAGTCGGCTATATTTCAATTTCCGGTGATATGGATATGGCATTAGCTATACGTACAATGGTTGTTCGAAATGACCTAGCACATGTGCAAGCTGGTGCTGGTATCGTCTATAACTCAATTGCAGAAAACGAATACGAGGAGACGCTAAATAAAGCAAAAGCACTTTTGGAGGTGCGAAGATGATCTTACTAATCGATAATTATGACTCATTCACATACAATCTTTATCAACAAGTAAGTGCCTTAGGAAAAGAAGTTCAAGTCGTGCGAAATGATGCACTGACTATAGATGATATCCGTCATATGCAACCAGAGGCTATTATCATTTCTCCAGGACCTGGTACGCCATATGAAGCTGGTATTTCTGTACAGATTGTGCAAGAGCTTTATAAAGAGTTTCCTATTCTCGGTATTTGCCTAGGTCACCAATCGATTGCAGAAGCCTTTGGTGCAAATATAGTGCAGGCGCAAAATATCATGCATGGTAAATTATCTTTAGTTAATTACGAGCAAGTAGGCTTATTCTCGGGCATTCAAGGCCAGCTCTCTGTTATGAGGTATCATTCACTAGTGATCGAGCCTAGAACGTTACCACAAGCCTTTAGAGTAACTGCGACCGCTGCTGATGATAAAGAGATAATGGCTATTCAACACAAAACATATCCAGTCTTTGGCCTGCAATTTCACCCCGAATCCATTGGTACACCTGAAGGGGATTGCATGATTCAAGCGTTTATTGAATCTTTTAGTACTGTTTATAACAAATAACTAATCATAAAAAAGCCCAATTCCCTCGTAATTATTACTGAGAGAATTGGGTTTTCATTTAGTCTGAAGTCTAGATGTACTATATTCTGTACCGTCTGGATCAGCAATAATACGCTGACTTACTTTTTTAATTCTAATGAGAAATCATTATCACTAATACGTCAGTGTGAAAACATGTAACATATCTCCCTTTGCAGATTGTTTTTTCTGAATTCTGATTTACATTTCCGTTTTTTGTAACTTCCTCATATAAAACGAGCATTCATAATTGTCTCGTAAAATATAAATTTCACAGAATGACATAAAAAATTTATAAATCCCCAAAAGTTAGAATAAAGTGATGAGATGGAGGGGTTTAATGAAAGGAAATAAGAGCGTTTTTGTTATCTCATTAACTTTAATTATTGTATTTGTTTTTTGTTATATTTTCTTTAGTGGAATAGTTAAAGCTTCTTTCAAAAATGAGTTTTGGGAAGAAGCAGACGTTGGAGCTATAAGTCAAATAGAACTTATAAGAGGATCGGATAGTAAGCAAATTCTTTATACTAAAGAACAAGACATCAAAGTATTTGTAGCCACCATTTCCGAAGCGGAAATAAATAGAGTAAAAGAAAGTGCTAGTAAAATAGATGAATCTTACTGGATTACTATATGGATAGCTGGTGATAGAAAATTCGGATTACGAATTGAAAATAATCAGGCCTTTTCTGTTTTTAATTATGAGGGTAGTGAAAATAATGCAAACCTTTATGAATTTAAAGATAAATCTATTTATAAATACATTGAAAATCTATTTTAAACAGACAAAAATCCCTTGAAAGTTGGAATAAAACTAATATCATATTTGTTATTTTGCAATCTTCAGCAGTGCGATATGGATGAAGCTATCCTTTTCACTGGATAATTCTTTTTTTAAATTAATGCTATATCCAATAAAAAGTAATTAGTTGTTTGTATTTTCAATATTATTGCGTATAATAATTGGAAAAGGAGGGCTGGAGTTGGAAATCTCAGATTATATTGAACAAGTTGATGAAAACAGGCGTGAGGCGTTTCGAAAACTCTTCGAAACGGTGCAAGAAAATTTACCACCCGGTTTTGAATTGGTCATGCAGTATACGATGCCGAACTTCGTAGTACCGAAGTCAATATATCCTAATGGCTATCACTGCAGTCCTGAAGAGCCACTACCATTCATAGGCGTAGCTGCTCAAAAAAATCATATTGCATTGTATCATATGGGTATATATGCAAAGCCAGATCTACTAGAATGGTTTGTCGCAGAATATCCGAAACATATGACTACTAAACTCAATATGGGCAAGAGTTGCATAAGGTTTTCGAATGCCAAGAATATACCATATGCATTAATTGCCGAGCTCGTTAGTAAAATGACAGTAGATGAATGGATAGAATTGTACGAGAAGCAACTTAAAAGAGCATAGAAGGGGTGTTTTGAATGCAGACACGTATTGAAGAAATTGATGGGCTTGTTGTGAAAGGTTTAAGTATTCATCATGGTAAAACGTCAGATATTCCCGAGAAATGGGATGAACTTGCCAATGTCCTTGAAGGCTATAACGTATCGCAGGATGTATCATATGGTGTTTGTATTCAAATGAATGAAGACGGCTTAGACTATGTCGCAGGTATTGACGATCATCTTCTACCAGATGACATTACAGCAGTGACTGTGCAGATTCCAAAAGGTCGTTATTTAGTCGGTAAAGTTGATAATGGAATCGGCCAGATTCAAGAGACATTCCGAAAATTATTCAGCAATCAGGATGTTACACATCGTCCATCTATGAGTTTTGAAAAATATATCGGACAAGATTTACACGATATAGAAGTTTGGGTGCCAATCGTTTAAGAGAAAGACGTAGAGTATAATACTCTACGTCTTTTTTGTGGGAAGAAATTTGGATCAAAGATTACTCGTTTGGAAAAGTAGTTGATTCAGCTAGTATCTTTTTATTTGCCATCATAAGTAAATTCCGCTTGAAATAATAGAAAGCGAAAGTGCGTTGTTTGATTGCCCTGAAAATGAAAATACTCTAGCCTTCATCATAAAAGAAAAAAACACTATCTCACAATAATAATGTACAATAAAGGTGGAGGTGAACTATTTGTTTTATGTAAAATTTATATTTCTTTTTTTATTTTTTATACTGGTTAGTTTCATTCTTGGGTTGCTTAATGCACCAACATGGATTGTAATGACCATCAATGCTTTCGCTGGAATTGCAGTTATTTATGACCATATACATACAGTGAAATTCTCGAAAAATGCGAAGAAAATCGTAAGAACAATGAAATATCAAAAGAAAAATCCATTTTTCGCATATGTATTAGCAGTAAAAGAAGGTACATTAGAAGATGAATTAAGAGAAATCGAACGTGTCATTGCAAAGTATAAACAACCAGATCTTCGTAATAGCTTAGAATTCAGAAAAAATTATCAACTTAACGATTACGACAAGGCAATTCAATTTGCAAAGAAAATTGAAAAAGAGCCTTTTAGAAGCTTTTATTTAGCTATTGTAGATGTGCTGCAACAAGACTATATAAAAGCACGCGCATATACTTTCGCCCAAACATGGATGAAACACGCAATAGAAGCTGAAATAGCACTTCAGTTAAATGACATTGAAAACTATAAAAAACATATGAAGCTAGTGATTGAAGAATCAAAAGGTATGCAACTTATCCTAAATCAAGCAGCATTTGAAAAAGAACTATCAACCTTTAAAGTCGACGAAAATAAATAATATGTTTGCTTTTAGTGACTATGAAGATTCCTAACGACGTTACTTAGTAGATAGATCAATGCTGGGAGCGATTATCAAGTATTTTGAAAAATATATCGGACAAGTGTCAGACGTAGAGTATTGTACTCTACGTTTTTTTAGTAATTTTGTGTATCTATCAAAAGCTTTATTTTTTAAATTAATGTACAATAAGCTCGAGGTGAAGAGATTGTATTATTTAAGGTTAGTTTTATTGTATTTGTTTTTAGCGATAATTGGTTTCGTACTGGCATGGTTTAATGCTCCTACATGGGTCATAGTAGTCGTCTTCATAGTTGCTGTGGGTGCCGTGATTTATAATAATGTACTGATTATGTACTTATCTAAAGATGCGAAGAAAATTGAACGAGCGATGCGTAATCAACGTAGAAATCCACTTTTCGCACATGTACTGGCAGTAAAAGAAGGTACGCTAGAAGATGAAATGAAAGAAATAGATCGTATCATTAAGAAATATAAGCAACCAGATCTTCGTAATAGCTTTGAATTTTTACGTTGTTATCGACTTGGGCAATATGAAAATGCGATTAAGTTTGCTAAGGAGATAAAAAGAGAACCTAATAGAAGCTACCATTTAGCACTTGCCGACGTCTTACAAAAAAATTATAAAAAAGCACGCTCTTATAGTTTTGACCAAGCATGGATGACTCACGCTGTTGAAGCAGAAATTGCACTGCAATTGAAAAATCCGGAAAATTATAAAAAGCAAATGCAACTAGCGATAGATGAATCAAAAGGTATGCAACTTCTATTAAATCAAGCAACATTTGAAAAAGAGCTAAAAGCATTTTAAACCGCCGCGAATAAATAATATTTGTGCAATTGAATTTTTATAAAGCAGGGTAGCTACCCTGCTTTTTTGTTTTTCATGAATGGATTAATCTATTTATATATTTATAGTATGAATTTTCTGATAAAATATAAGGGATGAAACATAAAGGAGAGAATGTGATGGTGAAACTAGAACAATCAATAGATGTTTCAATGCATAATGATGTACAACTGGCGAATAGTACAATTGGACTTGGACCGGTGAAGATGAATGTGTTTAGTTTTGCAGTAGACGGCGTTTTGATTGATACAGGCGCACAATCTTTGTTTCCTTCATTTCGTCCTTTTTTCGAACAAGCTGATTTTGAGCAAGTGATGCTCACGCATTTCCATGAGGATCATATTGGTTGTGCAGCTTGGTTAAAAGAACAGAGAGATATCCCTTTCTATATTCATAAAGATTCCGTTGAGCGTTGTAGTAAAGAATATATCTATCCAAAGTATCGTCAGCACTTTTGGGGACAAAGCGAGCCATTTCATGCCGATGCAATTGGAGAGACGTTCCAATCAAGAAATGCGACTTGGGATGTAATTGCTACACCTGGACATACTAAAGACCATTTAGCTTTCCTAAACAAAGAAACTGGTGCATTATTTACTGGCGATTTGTTTATTCGGGAAAAAACGAATGTAATTTTAGTAGAAGAAAACATCGTCGATACTCTACATTCATTAAAGAAATTATTAACTTATGATTTTAAAGATATGTATTGTTGTCATGCAGGTTATATAGAAGATGGCCATCAGCAAATAACAAACAAGATTGAACATTTAGAAGCGTTGCAGTCTCAAATTATCAATATGCATAAGAAAGGTATGCCTGTTGAGGAAATAACTGCCCAACTATTTCCGAGGGTGTATCCTATCGTTGAAACATCTGAAGGTGAATGGTCAGCCATTCATATTGTCCGTGGTTTTGTGGAAGGAAGCAGGTAAAGCTAAAAAAATAAGAAGCACAGGTTAATGTGCTTCTTATTTTTAATCATGATATTTTCTTATATGATCATTTCTGCTATTTATTAATTTGCTTTCGTGTAAACAATAAGTAAAATAAATACAAAAATAAAGGTCAATTCAATTATTGTTATCAGACTCATGTGACTCCACCACATGTAGCGATTAATAATCTATAAATATAGCTACAATAACTAATATATTCACTTTGTTTTCTAGTCAATTTAAATAACTGTTCTTTTACTCAAAAAATGCTTCACTAAATAATTCGATTGAGGGAATGCTAACCCTAATTGCCAAATACCTATTCCTTTTAATTTGTAGTCTACTACTAATTGAAGCTTTTGTGCGCGAGACCTTGAATCTTCAAACCAAATAATATGTCGATTGCCTAATGCGTCCCAATATTCAAAGTGAGCTTGGTGATACTGATTGGAGTATTGAATCGGTACTTGATTAATCATCGCAGTATTCACCGCATCTCCTACAGCAATCGCACGTGCACTAATGACAGAACCGTCCCCAGCCATCGTCCAATCATATCCATAATTTGGAACTCCTAAAATAATTTTATTAGCATTCATATGATTTTTGGCATATTGAATTGTTTGTCGTACCTCTTTTATTGGTGCCACAGGCCCTGGCTCACCACCTCCATGATGAAAATCATAGGCCATTAGAAAGACGAAATCAGCGGCAGCACCGATTCCTTTATAATCATAACCTTGTGTCCAAGGGGTGGTATCATCAGTCTTAGCAGGTAATGCAACAGATGTAGTATAACCTTCTGGACTTAAACGATTTCTCACCATTCTAATAAAAGTCACATAATTTTCGGCATCATAATCCTTCAACAATTCAAAATCAATATTGACGCCCGCAAAATTATTGTTCTTTACTACGTTATAAATATTATTCACTGCTTGATCTCGTATAATCGGATTACTAATAATACTTCTTGCTACAGCGGAACTAAAACCTGTTTCCGTTAAGTTGGATATAACAGCAATTGGTGCTACTTGTTTTTGCCGACTTAATGTATTAATGCTGTGAAGATACAATGGACTCAATGTACCGTCATTTGAAATATGATATTCAAAAACACCATAGTAAGAATTACTATCTGCAAATTGATTAATCAATTCTATATCACTTGCTGGTGTAGTAGGAGTTAAATAGCTGAAATTGGCTGTCCTATATTTGTTTCTAGGAGGCAAATATAATCGCATACCTATGGACAAATTATTTGAATGTAAACCATTATAAAGCTTTATCGTTTCAACAGGAACTAAAGCCATTTGACCGATTGTAAACAAGGAATCACCAGGTTGAACAATATAGACATTTGTTAGAATTAACAAATCTTGCCCTGGTACAATATTTGGTATTTTTAAACCATTTGTAATCCGTATACTATCCATATTTACTTGATACTTTGATGCCACGGAAAATAAAGAATCGCCCGCTTTTACTACATATATAAACAATGATTCACCTCTGTTTATCTGTATTTAACCCTTTATCATATGCGTTTATTTAATATTGTGTTATGAAATCAAACGTAAATGATGTTATGACAAGTAACAATGCAGCTTAACAGATGTGATTGTATTTTGATACAATTCATACAAGAATTCTTGCTAGTATATTACTTTTAATACTCAGTATTCGCGATATTGAGAAGAAAGAATGGAATATAGTCATAAATGTGTTTTTTGTTGTGGTGTATATCTTTTATTTCTATGCAGAAAAGTGGATTCAATCTTTATAGAAGTTGCAACTTACTTACCTAATTGAGTCTAATGGAAACGAATACTAATTTTCGGAATGTATATTAAAACGTATGCGAGTTATACTATTTACGATTTCACTTATAAATCCACCATGACTAGGAGGCGGAACACGATGAGTAGGCCGGAACACTTAGATCCAAAATCTCAACAAATCCACCACAACTGGACAAGGGATAAGCGTCAAAAATCTCAAGTGAATGGACAAACGGAGGTAACTCTGCATAACAAACTCTTGAGAACTTCAGCGAAATCACGACAGTCACAGTTATAACGATCATGAAGGTGTAAGTGCAATCAAACCCGGAATTTAATTTCCGGGTTTTTTGTGTTTTACGATGAATTTTTCTTTTTCTTCAGTTTCATTAATGTTCTAACAATTAGGCGCTATTCCTTTTCTAATAGGCCCGTGACACACTTTGAGGGCAAAGTACATATCATTTGTATGAAGAGGTGGTGAAGAATGAGAGACGATAAAATGACTAATAATTACAATCCTGTCGAAGTTGAACAACAGGAATGGAAGAAAAGACAACTGAAAGAACGCATGAAGCAGATGCTTACAATCGCTTCACCTATTTTTCTCTTGCTGTTATGGGAGTTCCTATCCCAAACTAATTTGCTTGATGCACGTTTTTTCCCACCGCCATCTGAAATTGTAAGTACGTTCTATTCCATGGCAATGAGTGGTGAGCTATTTCATCATATTGGTATTTCTCTTTACCGAATTATTGCGGGTTTCTTACTTGGCGTTATTCCAGGCGTTGTTATCGGATTATTGATGGGGCTGTATTCACCAATCAGGCACTTCATCTCACCTATTGTAATGGCGCTTATGCCCATTCCTACTCTTGCCTTGTTACCCATTATCATTATCCTATTTGGAATCGGAGACTTCTCTAAAGTTGTAACGATTGCTGGTAGCGTCTTTTTCCCAGTCGTCATCAATACAACGGCAGGGGTCATTAATATCGACTCCATCTATTTAGATGTCGCCAAAAATTATGGGGCTAGCTCTAAGGATTTTTTCTTAAAAATTGCATTCCCTGGGGCATTGCCGGTTATGATGGAAGGTATTCAAATGGGGCAGGCAATTGCACTCTTAACAATCGTGGCAGCTGAAATGATGGGCGCTACATCAGGTGTAGGCTATTTAATTTGGACCTCTTATAAAGCCTTTATGTTAAAAGAGATGTTCGTTGGGCTTATACTCATTTCATTTTTCGGCTACTTATTTTCACTTTTGCTAAGGGCACTGCAGAATAAGATTTTATCTTGGAGGTGAAGCAGTGGAAAACAACACTAAAATTTCAATTCAAGATATGACGAAAGTATTTTACAAGAAAAATAGTAGTGTCACTGCTTTGGATCATATTTCTCTTAATATTTCAGAGGGCGAATTTGTTTGTCTGGTTGGACCGAGTGGCTGCGGAAAAACAACGTTACTCCGTATTTTAGCAGGACTTGAAACAACGAGTGTAGGTGAATTTAAGATTGCTGAAGGGAAAGAAAATAGACCTCTGCAATCAATGGTTTTTCAAGAGAGAGGTGTCATTCCTTGGCTAACCGTAGAAGAGAACGTTGCATTCGGTCTGAAAATGCGACATCTGCCAGCTGAATTGATCAAAGAGCGTACTTCTTACTATTTAGAAAAAGTTGGCCTCGAAAAGTTTTCAACTCTCTATCCAAAAGAACTTTCTGGAGGTATGAAGCAACGTGTAAGTATTGCACGTGCATTTGCCAATGATCCGGAAATCTTATTGATGGATGAACCATTTGCAGCTCTTGATGAACAGAACAAATTCATTTTACAAGAAGAGCTACTGTCTATTTGGGAGGAAACGAAGAAAACGGTGCTTTTTATAACGCATAGTATTGATGAAGCTTTACTACTAAGCGATCGAATTCTATTGATGAGCTCGCAACCTGGTAGAATCATAAAAGAGATTAAAAATGATTTGCCAAGGCCGAGAAATATAGAGCAAATTAGAGCTGACCATCGTACAGCAGGACATTTTTTAGACATTTGGAAGCATCTGCAAGAAGAAGTGCAAAAATCTAGAAAGTAATTTGTAAAAGGGGGCATGACATGCGGAAATGGTTCAAGTTAGGTTTATTTATACCATTCCTTATCCTTGCGATGTTCGTTGCAGGGTGTTCGGATAAAGAAACAGGTAATCAGGGAACTACAGGAACGAAAGACAATAATGAAGTAAGTAAAGATAATCCGTCTGGCGATTTGGCTGCTTTAAGTAAAAAAACGAAAGTTGTTATTGCAGAGGACGGAGCGGCATCAGGAGCAGGTTTTTATATCGCTAAAGAGAAAGGTTACTTCGAGGATTATAATATTGAGGTAGAATTTGCTCAATTTGCGAATAGTGATGACATGTTACCTGCACTTGCAGCGGGTGAAGTAGATATTGCAGGAGGAATATCAACAGCCTCTTTCTTTAATGCAATTGCACAGGGAATTGACGTTAAAATTATTGCAGATAAAGGGCATAACGTACCAGGAAAATCCTATTTCTCATTTGTTATTGGTAACCATATGAAAGATAAGATTAAAGATTATTCAGATTTTAAAGGTAAAAAGATTGCAGTCTCTGCAAAAAATGCGATTGATGGCTACATCTATCAAAGAATGCTTGAACATGCAGGATTAACGGATAAGGATGTAAAATTCACACTAATGAATGACTTCGGTAGCATGCTTGGAGCCCTCCAAAATGGATCGATTGATGCTGCGCTAAGTATTGAGCCATTAATTGCTCAAGGTATCGATAAAGGCATTCTAACACGCTTTGGAGATACAACAGATTATGCGCCTGATTCACAAATTGCATTAGTATTAGCATCTCCTAAATTTATGACTGAAGAACAAGACGTATCACTTCGCTTTATGTTGGCTTATTTAAAAGGTGTGCGTGACTATAATGATGCGTTCATCAAAGGTGAAGACAAAGACCAAATCATCGACATCATGACAAAACATACAGCATTAAAAGATGCGAATCTATGGGAAAAAGTATTTGTAACTGGTCTTGATCCAGATGGTAAAATGCGTATTGATGACATTCATGCACAATATGATATGTACAAAGCAAATGGTGCAACACAAGGGGAGTTCGACTTCGACAAAGCAATTGACACTTCACTCACAGAAAAAGCCGTCAAAATCCTTGGCGAATATTGATTTACTCGTGCTTGATTTGTTTTAATTGCAACGATACCCGCCTATAATACGAATTTAACGTTCTATGGGCGTCTATATAAATCAAAGTCGCTTTCACCGTAACAAGGTGAAAGCGACTTTTTATCTTTTACGTCCATTTATGTCTTTGTCTAGATGTTATTCACCAATAAAGTCACTTAAACAGCTATTAACTTTTCAGCTAACTTTATGTTTTCCTTTAGATAAATTGGTATTTCTGAGTTTTGTAAAATCTCCTCAGTCGACATCCAACAAACTTCGCCTACCTCATCTAAACACTTAGTATATGCTTCTCCAGAATCGTGATTACATTGAAAAACAACGTCTATTACGTTTAATCCTGATTCCGTAACAAAAAAAGAACTATTCACATATCTAAGATTTGAAACTTCAATTCCAACTTCTTCAAAGATTTCTCTTTTTAATGTTTTTTCTAATACATCAGTTGATGTCCCATCTACTTCAACTTTACCACCCACTAGAGAAAGTGAGCCCCCAGCATGTTCTTCCTTTTCACTGCGTCTAATTAAAAGCCATTTATCATTTTTGTAAATTGCACCTTCAACATTTACGATAAACATAAACTTCCCTCCAAATTAAGCGTTATATTAATATTCTATCTAACTAGAAGCTTTTCCTTTAAAGTGTATGAATACATATGTTAAACACTCGTTACTCTATGAATCTAGCGGTTAACTCATAATAAATACTTTTTCGCTCCCCATATATGTAACTTCGTCATAAGTGTTAGAAAACAGAGGTAACGAATAAATACCCATAATTTATAGATAAAAAGAAACCATCTAATCTTTTTGGTCGATTAGATGGTTTCTGTATGTGTAAAGTTAAATTAGACAGTTTTGTATGTATATAACAACTTCATATTTTAAGTATGCCTCTATCTACATATTACCAAAACATTAAATATAAGTCTATTTCTTTTTTGTTTTCTATGTGAAAATAAAGGTGCGCACAAATAGCATAACGTTATGCCTCAAAATTTGGAGGTATGTAATGAAACAAAATATCTATGATCACCCTGACTTTTTTAATGGCTATAAAGAGCTTAGACAATCTAGTATTAATTACAATGACTTACTTGAACAACCTACTATAAAGGCGCTTTTACCGGAACTTAAGGACACAAAAATTCTTGATATCGGGTGTGGAATGGGGGAATTCGCTAGCTATTGCATAGAACTAGGATCAAAACATGTAACAGGAATCGATATCTCTTCAAATATGATTTCAATGGCACGTAAAAATAATTCACATAAATCTATTCAATATATAAATGAAGCGATAGAGGATATCAACTTTGCACCTTCAAGTTTTGATATCGTAAATAGTTCACTTGCAGTTCATTATATGGAGGACTTCGAAGCGATAACATCAAAAATTTCAAATGCGTTATGTGAAAACGGTTTTTTTATTTTTTCAATGGAACATCCAATTGTTACTTCAAGAAAAGAGATGGATAACTGGATTAGTATTGATGAAAGACGACTTCTACATTATGCAATAGACAATTACCAGGAAGAAGGGCAAAGAAACCAACATTGGTATATTGACAGTGTTATCAAATATCATCGAACATTTGCAACCATCATTAATACACTTATCTCAAAGCAATTACAAATAGAAAAGATAATTGAGCCGATACCTACTCAGGAAGCAATAAACCAATTGCCAAGCTTGCAAAAAGAACTTCGTCGACCATCTTTTCTAATCATAAAGGCAAGAAAAGTGACTCTCTAATCATGGCAACTTTTATGCAATCAAAAAGCTACTGTTTTGATATATTTAGGGCAGGAACACACTTGGTAATATATGATCTCTATATGGTGTTTTTGAAGTAAATTTATCTTTCAACAAATATTTTATTCTGATTATGCCCTTTTTCTGCATACAGAACAAATGTTCTTCGTATGTAAAAAGGGCATTTTTCGTATAAAACAGATGTAATTATAATGCATTTTGTGTAAAAATACACCATTTAATTAGGTGTTTATCCATTTTTTTGAATAAAACGGTGTAAAGTACTAAGAACATGCATATTGCACATAAGAACATTCGTTTGTATACTAGGGAAAGGGCACTTTTTATTAAAAATAAGCTAGGAGATGGTGTTTTTTATGTGGAAATTATCAAATGGGAAATTGATTCAAGCAACAGATATAGCCAGAGTTAAATTTCGCACGAATATCAGTGCTGCGGTTTTGGAAAAACTAAAAGTAATGGCTGATGATTATGATACCCATGTCAATTATTTGTTGGAATCAGGTGTACAAGCAGTATTAAATCAAAATACAATCGTATATGATAAAGCCACTCGACCAACTGATCGAGTGCAGTATAAGACAACATACGATGCAGATCTTTTAAAAGCTATGAAGGATTTTGCGAAACAGCAGCAAGTATACATAAACGATGTCATTGAATACAGCGTACAATACATAGATCTAGAAGATGTGAAAAATGCGAGTTACAAACATAGAGTAGAGTGATGGAATTTCACTTTTACTCTAAATTACAAAACGCCCCGAACATAATATACATTATAGGAAGTTATGTTTCATTCAATAAGTATACTTGAAACAGTGAGATATTTTTGAAATTTAAAGTGAAATGGTGGTTAGTTGAAAGTCATTTAACTCATTCAAGAACTCATTTAACCTACTGAAACTATTTCGTTCACTTCAGTTCAGTCAGCAATAATATCCTGAAAATTTGTTTTACCAATATGCTCCTTTTCACATCCTTCTTTTAATACAACGTAAAAAATGGACTACATCAAATGTATTTTCAGAATTTTACAGGAACATAACGATTTAAATCAATTTGAATAAATATCTAGTCACATTATAATTTGATTTTCTCATTAATAATGTGACTAGATAACTTCAGGTAACCTTACTATCGTTATAAAGGCCTCTTAAAGAATCGTGAAGCGTAATATACGATAAATACAACACTTCCCTACCCTCTTAGCTAAAACCCTTCAGAAAGGCTCAAAAATAACTTTTAATAACAGATAGATAACGCAGTATTTTTTGCTTTGTTTTTATGTTGATTAATTGTCTAAAATTCCTGCAGCTATTGCCACAAGAAATGGACAGGTATATTTCTTGTTCTCAATATTTTAGAAATTCATCTTATACTTTTTTAATTAAGCCATTATAAACCGTATTAATCCTAATATCGCAAAGCAAAACAGTATTATACCCGCTCCGATGCCGGTTATAGCGCTATTGGCTACTTTAAGCTTTTTAGAGAGAAATACTGAAATGATTGAGATTACTATGAGTAAAGTTGCTAAGAGATATAAAGTGGAATCTTGGAAGATGCTTTTTAACCCGATAAAATGTATGCCGACGATAAAGGCTACCCAAGAAGCCACGTAGTCTTTTCTTTTATTTTTAATCAATAAGAAAGAGCCGATCCCTGCTACGATGAATTCGGCAAACAGGTAGATTAAGTAACTCTTGAATGCACCCGCTTCCGACAATGCGCTTGGTTCATGCCAATTAGTCACGCTTAAATAAATGCCAATTAAGCCTAATAAAAGCGAGAATACCGATGCAATACCAAGATATTTTCGCCAGCTTTCTCTCGGTTTTTCCTGTGCCCATCCAAACCAGCTCGATCCAAACACACCGAAAATCGCCATGTACATTGCGTAGTCTCTAACAAAATCCATCTGATTTCCCCCTCTTTTTTTACGATTTGAGAATCTTCGATGTCTTTAAGAAAAATGTGCTCATTAATTTATACAATTTTTTTTATGGTGATATGACCTTTTTCTAGAGGTACTTATGTCTTAATAGAATATATTCGTTATTAAATAAAATACAAAAACCCCGTATTCCACAAAGGATACGGGGTTTTTGTATTTAGGTTCTATTTTAATGAAAGATGAGTGTTTAACGTTTGTTTAATTTCACTTAGCTCATTTGCATCAGGGTAATAGTACCATACCCCTGCTTCTTTTCCTCCATTGCCTTTTTCAAATTGAATTTGCTCTATATTTTTATTCAATGATTTATATTGTTTCTGAATATTTAACATTTCATTCAATGTGAAATTCGTTTTAATATTATCTCCTAAATTACCAAGGATATTGTCTAATTTTAGTAACGACGATAGATTTGTTCCTTTATCTAAAACGGCTTCAATAAGTTGCTTTTGTCTAATTTGACGACCAAAGTCTCCTCGAGGATCTTCATAACGAATACGAGAGAATATTAGCGCTTCTTTACCATTCAACTCTATCTCGCCTTTCGGGAAGTGATAGTTTTTGTATGTTAAATCCATATCATTTACAACTGTGACACCATTTAACGTATCAATTATATCTTTAAAGCCTTCCATGTTTACTTTCACATAATAATCAATTGGGATATCTAAAAAGTTTTCTACTGTTGCAATAGCCATTTCTGATCCGCCACGAGCATAAGCATGATTAATTTTCTCTACTGTTCCATTCCCTACGATTTCAGTCTTTGTGTCACGAGGAATACTTAACATTTTCACTGATTCTTCTTTGGGATTGACTGTAAGGACGATCATTGTATCTGATCTACCGGAATCATTAGCTCTTTCATCTACACCTAACAATAATACAGAGAATGGATCTTGTTTTTTAATAGATATATCATTTACTCTCTTATCTGTTTTATTTACAGGCTCATGCATGTTACCAAGAGCGGAATTGAAAGAATTATATAGGCTAAATGCGTAGCCACCTACTCCTATTACTAATAACAGTACAATACCAAGTATAATTTGGTATTTCTTCTGTTTATACCACTTTTTTTCTTCCATCTTCATTCTCCTAATCTTTCTAATATATATTAACTTCTTTTATTATTGGAATCTTCCTTAAATTTCATAATTTTAGTGAAAATCATGAAATCTAATACTTATAACGATAGAATTGTTTAAATGGTTGCCATAGAATATTATAAAAATTTTTCTTGAAAGGTCAACAAAAAAGAGCTGCTTCAGCAACTCCATGACAGTAACCCTATTTAATTACTAATTTAATAAATCATTAATTTCTTTAATTGCTTTTGAAGTTTGAGCATGAACTAACCAATCAGCTCTGACCATTTCTTTATTTGTCGTAAGTATTTCTACAATTTCCATATCATTAAGTACATGATGTATGGGCTTCAGTGCGCCATTTACCGAAGCAGCAGACATATATTTAGCTAATTGAGAATTTAATGTAAATGCGAAATCGATAATCGTTGAGCCTTTAGGTAAAGAGACGGCATCCATTTTAGGTGTATAAACAGTAATTACCCTTTGAAGCAATTCG
The DNA here is from genome assembly GCF_050279675.1 of Viridibacillus sp. NPDC093762. Classification (NCBI taxonomy): domain Bacteria; kingdom Bacillati; phylum Bacillota; class Bacilli; order Caryophanales; family Caryophanaceae; genus Viridibacillus; species Viridibacillus sp. NPDC093762. Next base: position 152,761 of record NZ_JBNNUK010000002.1, read on the forward strand.
AAAGCTATTAAATCATAAAATTCGATTGGTGAATTTGAAATGGATTTTACTGTGTGTATAGCATCCCCTAACAAATCTCTACTTAAAGTTGTAATTTCACTACTTGATAAATCATTCTTTAATAATGCAAATACCCCGGTATCATTTAGTTTTTTATCATACTCACACTGAATTATAAAGTTTACTTCAATATTGTCGACAAGTACTTTGGTCTTTAATTGTTTTAAAAAAGGACTTTTCGCTAGTGCAATATTATCCATTAATTGATTTTCTAATGGTGTATATAGATTATGTATTATTCCAAGTGCAGTATAACAATTCAGTGGTGAATTTGTCATTACTTTTATTGAGAATAAATCAGATATAGCGTGTTCTTCTAGTAAGAGGCAATAAGATCGGTATAAGGGTTCTTTACCCCAATCCAAACCTATAATTAGAGAACACCCTTCCCTTTGTACTTCCGCAGAGCACCTTAAAAAGATACCCGCAAATTTATCAGAGTAATTGTTCATTAACCTTTGAACTGTAATAGACTTTGGTGGGTTCAAATAACTGAATGATAATGCCTCCAACTCCTCTTGAATTCTGTACAATCCTAGTCGCTCAGCAAGAGGTGCAAAAAAGATAATTGTTTCATTTGCATAAGGGATTTTCTTTTCAACTTTTTTTATTGAAAGGGTCCTCATGTTATGCAATCGATCTGCAATCTTAATGACAGCAACTCTAATATCAATAATAGAAGCAGTAAGCAATTTTTCTGAATTGATGGCACTGTATTCTTCTTTTTCGAGTAAACCTTTCTCGACTTTGGTTAAGCCCTCTACAATGGTAGAGACTTGTTTACCAAATTTAAGTTGAATTTCATCGATTGAAATATCCGTATCTTCGACTACGTCATGAAGTAATGCTGAAATTAATGAGGTTATATCAGCCCTATATTCCAAAAGTATTTCGCATACCGCTACCGGATGCGTGATATAAGGCTCTCCTGTAGCCCTTTTTTGTCCATGATGTGCCCTATCAGCAAAAGTAATAACTTTTTCTAATAGCTCTATTTCACTTTGTGTCAGATAATTGCTCAGTTGAATTAAACGCTCTTTTAAAGCATCTATCATGATATCAACCCCATTTTTTCTATAATTATAACATTAAGGGTTAATTTTACAATAAAAGTAATGTAGTAAGTTTTATATACGAAACCATTGATGTGAAAATGACTTTATACGCCTTTTTAATTTCTAAGGTTTCTTAGTCGATCCAAATCTCCATTAAAAAGAAACTTGCCTACAATTAGAATCGTCTATAATGGCTCTTTTTGTGTAGATTGTTTCATCTTAAAAATGCTGAATATGTTTTAATTAACCGTTTTTCTACTTATTGAATATGGAACATATTTGGCTTAATACCTGATTTTAAGGATTTTTAGACCGGATTATAAAACAACTATCCGGTTATTTAAAAAATAATTTTAAAAAACTACATCATTGAACCCAAACACACTTTCAATATTGACATAGAATGAACTATCAGATGTATAGGAGGTGTACAGTATGGGCAATACAATGGGCAATACAAGTGGCGGATACGACGGTGGTTCACGTAGTGGATCAGGCTTCGCATTACTTATCGTTCTGTTTATTCTTTTAATTATTATTGGCGCAAGTTTCATGAACTATGGTGGCGGTGGATACGGTGGCGGTGGCTACTGTTAGGTAGCTATAATTGACACTGTTGGATAAAAATCATAATCCACCAAAAAGAGGCAGGTTTATAAAACCTGCCTCTTTTATTGTTTTATAACGAAAAACATTGGGTTCCATTTACACTTTTTACATTAAGGGTAAAGAATAAAAGAGCACAATAATTTAAGGAGGAATTGACATAAAAAACAACTTAAGTCAAAAAATTGTAGTTGTATATGGTAAACAGGCAGTATTAAATAAAATTGAAGAATTAATATCCGGTGGAATTAATAGCACTATTATTATTATTATTTTGTGCTATTTAAACGAATTTTAGCATTTTTCAACATCCCGAAAGCAAGACCCATCATTAAACCAATACCTGTGATAATAAAGAATAATAAACCAATACTCTCTTTTAACACAACCATTTGCAATATAACCCCTAATAACGCACCTAACGTTAAACCGATGAACATAAATGCTGCGTAATATAGCCCAATTGCTTCCTCTATATTTGGTTCGAGATATTGCATCCATTTCGCATTTCTATCTAACATAGGATTATCTGGATTTTCAACTGCAAACGATGCCTTAGCCTTTTCAAATGCATCTGCTTCAGAGATGCCTTCTTCTATCATCAAATCTTGAATATAATCGTCCATATAACTCATTAATTCTTCTTGAGCTTCCTTATTCTTTTGTGATGACCATTTAAATTTAGCAGCCGTCTTCTTCGCCTCCCCTAATGTTTGATTCGCTTGAATCGCAAGTTCTTCAAAGTATGTAAGCTCGTTACTGTCACTTACACTTAACTTAGTATTCTGCTTCACGAAATGATTGATTTTGTTTTTTGTTTCTTTACTTAATGTCATATTAATCGACTCCTTCCAAAAATTGATCCATTAATTGTTTCATGAAAAGCCATTCCGTCTTTTTATGGCTTAAATAATCTTTTCCTGTATTCGTGAGATGATAGTACTTTCTCCTGGCCGCTGCACTTCCTTCTTGCCAATAGCTCGTTACATAGCCATTTTTCTCTAAACGTTTAAATGATAAATACAAAGTTCCTTCTTTTATTTCGAATGAATTCTTACTTAGTTTTTTAACTTCTTTACTTAGATCATAGCCATACATATCATCATGGTAAAGCAAGCTTAATATGATTGTGTCTATATAACCTCGTAATATCTCCTTATCAATTTCCACGTAATTCTCTCCTTCAACCATACATTGCTTTGTTAGGTATAAACAGATTATAAAACATGTATACCTTATAAAGCAATGTATAGTTTAAAGTAAGGTATAAATAGCTCTTACTTGTATGAATGAATCCGTTTATAAAGCGTTCATCTACACTGTTTAAATGGTTTTTAATGTAAATTAAAAAATAAATAATTCTTAAAATAAAGGGGTTATAGCATTTTTCTAGAAGTTTAAAATATACTGGCACTATTGGGAGGAGTGAAGGAATTATCTTTAATCTCAAAGGGAGTTTACCTTATATAATGGCTGTAATTATAACGATGATTTATTATTTCGTATTTCTGTTTTTGTATCTTCAAGATGTAATTAGTGGAGTTTCTTTTGTAGTTATTTTATTACTTAGCTTAATCCTTTTATCGATTGCCCTTATTGTGTATTGGAAAAAACGTGCTATCAAACGAAAAATCATATTAACTACATCGTTGATGACCCTACTATTTTGTTACGAACTGCCCCTACTATTTTATGATTCTTACAAACACGCTGCATATAGGTATACGGCCCCTCTAGAAGTATACACTGGTTCAGGAATCTATTTATTAGGAGTAAATAGAGTTGTTTTCCAATTCACTGAAAACAAAAAAGCTGTTATCGACCTTTTAAACGAACAACAATCAGACTATTTGGATATTACTAAGATCACCAATTCGGATCGATACGGAAGTAAGAACCTTCAATTACTGAAATGGTTCCATCTTGGGGAAGATAGCGTAGATCAAATGAGAGGAAACGTGAATCATTTTTTAGGACTGGAAGATGAGCATATTAATGATTTTTTAAATAGCGATCAAATTGAAGGGAGTAGTGCTGGATTAGGTTTAGCGTTGACAGGACTAATATTGAAAGGCGATTTGCAAAATGAATTGAAAATCGCTGTAACGGGAGCAATAAGCGAAACGGGAGACGTAATACCAATTGGGATTTTAAAAGAAAAAATGCAAATTGCTGAGAAATCCGGTTTTTCATTGATGATCATCCCAAGTGCAAATAGAAAAGAAGCTATGGAAATACAAAAGAAACTAAACGTAAGCATAAAAATTCTTGATGTTGCTCAAGTAGATGAAGCAGTTCAACTGATTAATGAATTAAACAAAAAAAGTAAATGAACAATATAAGTAAGACACCCTACATTGCGGCTTATAAACAATGTAGGGTGCCTTATTTGTATCTACATTAACAAAGCTGAGAAAATAAAGGAAACCTAAGTCTAGATTAGCATGACATAACCAATCTATTAAACTAATTCAAAAGAACATCTTAGTTTCATTAATCTAACCATTCAGCCTAAGGCTGAATGTCTAATAATAACCAGATTAATAGTGGCAAAACTACTATTACAATTAATACGCTTATGAACCAAATTACAGTGTTTCATTTCATTTTCACCTTTTAAATATTTTAAATCTAATAATTCAATTAGTTCGCGCCTATCCTATATATAATCCATATAACATTTACATAATAATACAATTAAGTTATGCTAAGTACTATTATGTAATTAGAAAGAAGGGACTAAATTGTGATTATTTTGATAATAATTTGCGCAAATTTCGCTGTATTTGAAGCTGTAAGGAGATTAAATAATAATGTTTTAGAGCAAACAGAAGAAATAAAAAAAATAGGTGACGAGCTAAAAGAACTTCGTAAACGACTGTAACACAAATTTTAATAACGAATATGCGAAGTTTCCTTCAATATCTTATTTACTTTGAATACCCAATACTAACTTAAGGGAGTTTCGCTTCTTTTTCATCTTCTTTAAACCCTCCTTTGAATCTAGGATTACTACCATTTTAAATAACCAAATTCGAAGATAGAACGATTCAAAAATAATGGGTCCTTTTATACCCCGTTCCTCAAATTCAGAACCGTCCTGTAATTCTGTCTCTGTTCTAACTATCCACGTATTGCCAATTCCGACTTCAATAAATTTCATTTTTGATCCCCCTTCAAATTTGTACATCACTTAATGTAATTAGTATTTGTCATCTTACTATTGGAAAAAAATAGATTGGTAACATTAATAGTAACATATCGAAATTCAAACCTGAATTTACAAAATGACAAATACTTATAAAATATTACTTAATTTTCCTTCATTCGTCCTAAAATGAATGATTTCTGCAATAAAAAATCAAGTGAAAAATCCTTCGTAAACGCTTATGTATCAACACTTACAAAGTGCTTATCTATTAATTGTAGTTGCTGTGAGCGTTCGTGAAAAATAGATTTGTGTATCTTTGTATTCTAAAACGCTATAGTGAATTCAATCTTTCTACTAAATTTCATGTTTAATTTATATATTATTTTGAATATATAATATCCTTTTCACATTACACTATTTTCAGTTGTCTCATTTCCAATACGTTCGTTTATTTTTGAATTATTAAATTTCTCTATTCTTTATCTACCATTATCTAAACTTTAAGTATCCAGGTGTCCAGGTTTCTATACCTACAAACTAGTAACAACCCTTCACTTCTTTCATTTCTGTATAATGAAGATAACTACTTTAATGATTTGACAATTTATTTCTGTTCTGTTACCATTATGCACAATAAAAGCATACAAATTCGTTGAAGAGAAATAGTAGCTTTACACCTTATTCCCTAGAGAGCTGACAGATCGGTGCAAGTCAGTGTTTAAGTGTAATGTGAAGATCCTCTCTGAGAAGATAGTCTGAAGATTTAGTAGGTCTATCCGGGTGTCCGCCGTTAAAAGGAACACGTATGATTGTACGTTGCTGAGTGCTATTGAGCGGTTTTCAATAGAATTAGGGTGGTATCGCGGTTAACCCCGTCCCTTACTTGGGACGGGGTTTTTTGTATGTTTTTATATAATTTAGTATTGGGGCGATATCAATGAATTCGATTGAAGGTAAAGAAAATACAGTACAGCGTGAACAACGCATTCGTAACCTGTGGACAGAACAAGATACTTTTCAAGCTTCTGTTGATGCAAGAGAAGGACGCACACCGTTTGTTTTTTATGAAGGTCCACCAACTGCAAATGGGCTACCCCATGTAGGCCATGCATTTGGCAGAACGATTAAAGATGTTGTGGCACGTTATAAAACGATGCAAGGATTTCAAGTAGAGAGAAAAGCAGGCTGGGATACACACGGTCTTCCTGTAGAACTAGGTGTTGAAAAGCAACTAGGTATTTCAGGTAAACAAGAGATTGAACGTTTTGGTATAGAGCCATTTATCAACAAATGTAAGGAAAGTGTCTTCACTTACGAGAAGAAATGGCGTTCATTTACCGAAGAACTAGGTTATTGGGTTGATATGGATGATCCCTATATGACATTAAGCAATGACTATATCGAAAGTGTATGGCACATTTTGAGTAAAGTGCATAAAGACAAATTGTTATATAAAGGACATCGTGTATCACCTTACTGCCCTAGCTGCCAAACATCATTAAGTTCACATGAGGTCGCACAAGGTTATAAAGACGTTAAAGATTTATCAGCTACTGTGAAATTCAAATTAGCTGATAAAGAAAATGAATTCTTCTTAGGTTGGACGACAACACCTTGGACTTTACCAGCAAACGTAGCACTTGCTATGAATTCAGAGCTAACGTATGTAAGAGTGCAAAAAGAATCAGAGATCTTCATTGTTGCTAAATCATTAGTTGAAAAAGTACTAGGTGGAGATGTTAAAGTTCTAAGTGAGCATAAAGGTACTGAATTTGAAGGCGTATGTTATTTACCCCCATTCAATTATGCAACTGTAGAAAAAGGACATATCGTTGTCTTAGCTGAATATGTAACAGAGAGCAGTGGTACCGGTATCGTTCATATCGCACCGGCTTACGGTGAAGATGACTATAAAACTATTCAACAAAATGGTTTATCTTTTGTAAATGTGGTTGACTTGCAAGGTCGTTACACAGCAGAGGTAGTTGATCTTGAAGGCAAATTTGTGAAAGACTGTGATGTAGATATTATAAAAATGCTTTCTGAAAAAGGTCTGCTATTTAGCAAAGAAAAGTATGAGCATAGCTACCCACACTGCTGGCGTTGTGATTCACCGCTTCTTTATTATGCGACGGATAGCTGGTTTATCAATATGTCGTCACTGAAAGAGCAAATGCTTGCGAATAATGAAACGGCCACTTGGTATCCTGAGCACATCAAAAACGGGCGTTTCGGAAACTTCCTTGAAAACCTAGTGGATTGGAATATTAGCCGAAACCGCTACTGGGGCACCCCGTTGAATGTATGGATCTGTAATGATTGTGGCTATGAAGTAGCACCTGGTAGCATTGAAGAATTAAAAGAAATCGCTACAACAAACTTAGTTGATGGTATAGAGCTTCACAAGCCTTATATTGATGCTGTCCAATGCGCTTGCCCTAAATGTCATGGACAGATGGAAAGAACACCAGAAGTTATTGACGTTTGGTTTGACAGCGGTTCAATGCCATTTGCGCAACACCACTATCCATTTGATAACAAAGAGAAGTTCAAAAAACAATTCCCTGCAGATGTAATTATTGAAGGAATTGATCAAACACGTGGCTTCTTCTACAGCCTTTTAGCAGTCTCTACCCTATTTACTGGTCAGGCACCATATAAGAACGTTTTATCTTTAGGTCATGTATTAGATGAGAACGGCCAGAAAATGTCTAAGAGTAAAGGCAACGCGCTAGATCCAGTTGAATTGATTCAAGAATATGGTGCTGATGCTCTACGTTGGGCATTCTTGATTGATAGTTCGCCTTGGAATCCAAAACGATTCTCGAAAAAGACAGTGCAAGATGCAAAATCAAAGCTAGTGGATACATTAGATAATACGTATAAATTTTATGCGATGTATGCGAAAATTGATGGTTTTGAATATGATGCAAACCAAACAGGTAAGAAAACAATTTTAGATCAATGGATGCTATCTCGTTTGCATAATACAGTCAAAGTTGTAGCAGAGTTTATGGATGAATTTCAATTTACAGCTGCGACAAGAGAGATTGCAGCGTTAGTTGATGAAGTGAGTAATTGGTATGTAAGACGTTCTAGAAATCGTTTCTGGGCTTCTGGTCTATCAGAAGACAAAAAAGCAGCTTATTCTACCCTATTTGAGACTTTAAGTACAATTAGCCGCTTATTAGCACCTTTTGTACCTTATATCGCAGAGGATATTCATTTAAAACTACACAACAATAGCGTACACCTACAAGACTACCCAATAGCGGATGAAACAGTTATGAATCCAGAGTTAGAAAAAGATATGGCAACCATCTTAAAAATAGTGGAATTCGGAAGAAGTATTCGTAATAGTACTTCATTAAAAACAAAGCAACCGCTTCAACAAATCATCGTTTGGCAAAATGGAGACTCTAGTTCATTAGATGCTTATACAAATATTATCAAAGATGAATTAAACGTCAAAACAGTTTCATTTGCAAATGATATCTCGAAATATGAATCAGCTAACTTCAAATTGAATTTCAAAACGGCTGGTGCAGCATTTGGTAAAGCGGTCAACTCCATTAAGCAATATGTAGAAAATATTCCGGAAGAAGAGAAACAAACAATTCTTTCTCAAGGCAAAGTACAGATTAATGTAAACGAAGATAGCTATACTTTAAAATCCGAGCACATTCTTGTAGAATCTGCTGTAACACCTGGTTTTGAGATAACTGGCGAGCACCAATTAAAAGTACTGCTAGATGTACAATTAACGCCTGTATTAATTGAAGAAGGACAAATCAGAGAGCTTATTAGAACAATTCAAGACACAAGAAAGAAATTAGATTTACCAGTCGAGATGTATGTATCTCTTAACATTGTTACAAGTACTGAAGTAAAAGAAATGATCCTTCGTTTTGAAGATTTAATGAGAGAAAATTTACTTGTAAATGACATCACATTTAATCCATTAGAAGAAAATGAGCAACCTATTGATGTACAATTAAATGCAGAACTTGTGAAGGTAACAATGCGTTATTGATAACGAGGTTAGAAGTACAATTGTGTAAACATCACTAGAAAGGGGCTGTCCATTAAGTCGATATCGGCTTGTGGACGCCTTTTTAATTTGAAAATAAAGAATTTGCTTATTTACTAGCAAACTAAAATAATAAGTTCATGTAATAAAAGAATCCAAATAACAGGACTTATCAGATCAATAGCAGTTTCATCAACAAACTCCACTCAATATTTAATTAAACATATTGAATTTCACTAAACTTCTTTGCTCTTAAAAAAAGCAGCTTTTATGCAAATTGAATAAATCAAGATAATCAATGACCAAATCATATTGCCTAAAAAAGGTTGTATGTTTTGAGTGGTCATCAATGTCATACTTAACAATCCAAAAAGAATAGAGTAAGCAATCATTGACCAATATCCCCATTTTTTCAAATTTGCATATCCATAGACCATTACAAAGGTTAACAATGCAAGTATTATCCTCAATATTCGCTCAGGCGCATTAGGGACACCGAACCTTTTAGCAATTCCTATAACGTTCTGTTCATGATTATAAAAAATAGAGGTGAGAAGTAAAACAACCGCTCCAAAAATATAGAAAAAACTAATCAATTTAACTCCAATTGGCCTTTCCATTTTTAACTCCTCCTATTTGAAAGAGACTAATTAATATAATGAACCACTTTCAAAAATGTTATTGTTTAATTTCTATCAACTTGCCTTGTCCATACAAAAAAGGCTTTAGATTTTTCTTTTTACTATGACTATTCAATAATATGTACAACATTATGTTCTTAGTATTCTTGTATCATGATTCTTCTATATTCACTAAGTCGTTGGCGTTTTTAATAGTTAAGGAAGATCAATCGCAATTAACTAACATGTGTTGCTTCTTCTATTGTGTATTGAATAAAATCTGCAGTACGTTCCACTTTTTTTACCGCATCATTAAATGTTTTTCCTACTTCTTCCATGATAGATAGAGCAATTTCATTTTTCATTGCAAGTAATTCATCTACCCAACTATATAGATATTCACCACGAGCGCGTACAGAAAGTTGTGCTCATTCTTTTTGCGCCTTTTATTGCTTTATCTACTTCTTCCTGAGTAATAGCTAGAACACGGCCAATTTCCTCATGTAAATAAGGTGACAAAATACTTATACTTTCACGCCATTCTCCATTTATGTAAAATTGATAATGTTTAGCCATGATGTCTCCTCCGATAATCCGATGTTTTACTATTATTTACTTGTTTTCAGTTGTCATACTTATAACTCCATCATTAATCTTTCAATATGTTTTTTATTGAATAAGTAAAAAACACCAAACCCTGATATTAGTTACTATCAGGGTTTGGTGTTTTCTTTTTAAAGTTCATTCACATTTCACTTCAAACCGTTCATGCAATATAAAAATTTTTAACTTCATAAATCCCATCTATAAATCCAATAAAACCACCGATAGTAAATAAGACAGCTGGAATTACAGATGCACTTGCAGTTATTAAACTATACACCCCAAAAACACATAAAATCAGGCAACTAATTAAACTAATCATTACTCTGATCCTTTTATTGATGAATATCCCCTCCAAAATAATCTATACCTTATATTCTTATAATTCTCGAATTATTCATAAATTCCTTTTGATTGCATTAAAATCATTTAAACAGGCAAGTTCTTATCGAATAATTGAAGTCATTTTCAGAAAAGGACTGGTAGCAGGAGAAAAAATGGAAAATGAACTAAGAAGTCAGATTCCTTTGTCTACAATGGCTGTGAATATCAAAGAAGATAACAATTATTATATGCTGGACTTCTACATGTTGATACGGTTTATTGTCCGATCATAGTACTAGAATATGTTATCAATACCCATATAATAATAAAAAGTGATACATATGGGTTAAATAAATTATGTATCACTTTTATATTTCTTATTCACAAACATACTCGTATTGTAAAAGGATGCTCTACAATTTGATGGAAGGCGACTGACAACCATAAGAGTATGCGAGACAAAGAAAACCACACTTTTCAAGGATTGGCCTACTCATTGGACTTGCATCAACAGTAAGGAAAGAATGCCCTATTTCAAATGCCTTTTTTGCGCGAGCAGCTAGCAGAGATGTATAGTATCCTTTTCCTCTATACTTAGGTAGCGTCGAACCTCCCCATAAGCTTGCAAACGAGGAGTTAGCCTCTATGTACATCCATGCGGCACTTACGAGCTTATCATCCTCATATATTCCATAAAGATATAAGGATTCAGGATGCTTCTGTTTATCCCTCCAAAGCCGTATCCCCAGCTCAGCATGTGATTCATTCCAGATTGCATCTTCTAGATCAACGATATCTTGAATGCCTTTTTCATCCGTTATTTCCTTTAAAGCGAAATGTTGATTGTTTTTTAGCAAGTGGTGATGATCATCTAGCTTCATCACCATAAGAGCTTCTGCTGCATCTACTCTAAAACCTTCTTGTTCAAGAATATCTTTCAAACTGTCAGGCTTATCATAGCTATACACTTTCCACTCAAAATCTTGCCCTAGGCTACTAAAATACTTTAGCTCCTGCTTTATGATTGTTCTTGCATTATCTTCATTTACATCAGATGCGACTATGAACCCTGTTTCTCCAAACTGTGAAATGTGTCGTACTACATGTTCTGTTTCCTCTCTTGTATAACTTTGTGTTTGAGCTTCTTGTCTAAGTTCTTTATGGAACAGTGATATCAGTTCATTTTTATTCATGGTCGTGCTCCTTTCTCTAACTATGTAAGATACTCTTCAGTCAAATGAACATCTAAATACCTAGCCATACCTGTTTTGAGCTTTTTAAAGCCACATTTTTTGTAGAATTCTTCATTTCCTGAAGTTGAAATCATATGAATACAGGAAATACTTTTTAATTGTACTAATAGCTCATCTACAATCATTTTCGCAATACCTTGGCCTTGGAAATCTGGGTGAACAATTACATCATAAATAGCTGCATTAAATACACCATCTGAAATAGCTCTTGCAAATCCGACGAGTTCGCCGTTAATAAATGCAAAGACAGTATGATTACTCGATGAAAATATTTGTTCAATAACTTTTTCGCTATGCTTTTTCCATCCAACAGATTGATAAATTTCTTTCATTCTAGCAATATTATTCATTTGAAAATCATCGCTAAGTGTAACCATCATGCTAACCCCCTTGTATATTTAAATGTATCGCATTATGAATATTAAATATTGCAGTAGAATAATTATAACAAATTTATCCATTTGAATATATTATTGAGTAATCTTTACAAAGAATTCATTTACGATAGGGTCCTTTTGAATACAAATATTGAGCTGTATGTGGATTGTAATGATGTCTTCTTCGATTTTTTTCGTAACCTTCATAGAAATGATATATAAAATATTTCCGATAAACACATTTATTTAATTATATCCAAAAATTGACTGGTAAATTTAATCAATGATACTATGAAAAAAATAGAGACAAGTTTCTTAAATCTAAATGGCAAACAAACTATTTACTCGAATTACATATTTATTAAAATACTTAAGCAAAGGAAGTAAATCAAATGATTGATAATAGTGATTTTCCTAATACAAAACTCGACATTAGCCGCAGTGATCTACATGCAGATTGTGAAAACTGCTTTGGTTTATGTTGTGTAGCGCTCCCCTTCGCAGCTTCAGTTGATTTTGCAATTGATAAAGTGGCAGGCAAAGCATGCTGCAATTTGCAATCGGATTTTCGATGTAGCATTCATAATAGTCTGAGACAAGAGGGATTTAAAGGTTGCACGGTTTTTGACTGCTTCGGTGCCGGACAAAAAGTTTCTCAAACTACATTTAAAGGAATTGACTGGCGCGAAAGTACACAAATAGCGAAGAAAATGTTTGATGTCTTCCCAACTATGCATCAACTTCATGAAATGATCTGGTATCTGACTGAAGCTCTGAATTTAAAGGAAGCAAGTCCAATACATAGAGAACTTAGCACTGCACTTCATGAAACGGAACGACTTAGCCAACTTAGTTCAGATGAACTTTTAAAGCTAGATGTTCCATCGCACCGAGCAGTAGTAAATGCTTTGCTTTTAAACACTAGTGAACTTATAAGGAGCAAAGTAATCTCCCCGCATATTGGCTCTAAAAAAAGAAAAACACTTGACCGTCGAGGAGCAGATTTGATGGGGACAAAGCTTAGAGGAGCGGACTTGAGAGGAGCTAATTTAAGAGGGGCATATCTTATTGGGGCAGACTTACAAGACGCAGACTTACGCATGGCTGACCTTATTGGAGCAGATTTCAGAGATACCGATCTAAGAGGAGCTAATCTAACTGGCAGTATCTTTCTCACACAAGTTCAAGTTAATGCTGCAAAAGGTGATGAACAAACAAAATTACCACATTTGCTTTCACGTCCAACACACTGGATTGTAAGTGAAAAGAGATAAAAAAACAAAGAGGTGTTTTGATTGAGTGAAATATATTTTGAAGTCCCAATACGATGTACAGGGATTGCGACCGTTTTATTAAAAAAGATGGAAGATGAATTTAAGGTGTTGCTCTTAAAAAGAAATTCTTCTGTTCTACGAAATGTTTGGTGTTATATTGGTGGTAGTATTGAAGAAGGTGAAAAGGCTTGGGAAGCTGCTTTCAGAGAAATCAAAGAAGAAACTGGTATAACAAAAGTATTATTATATACATCTAATAAATTCGATCAAATATATTCACCCCAAGAAAATTATATATATGTTGCCCCTGTATTTGTTGGGTTTGTGGAAGACCATCAAGATGTAAAATTAAATGATGAACATAGCGACTATCAATGGTTATCTTTTGAGGAAGCGATAGAAACTGTCTCATTACCTGGAAATGATGAAATTCTTAAGTCTATTGAAAAACATTTTGTACAGAGAAAACCTCCAAAGTTTTTACGTGTTGGAGATTAAAATTTCTTCTAATAGGGATCGTTAGTTGAAGAAAGGACATTACATATAATATATAATGTCCTTAAATTTATCTACCTTTTATATTGTTGTCTTGATAATATATCCTTTGGGATTATCTGTGCATTATTATCATTCACTCTTCAAATCCATTCCTACCTGTTTCAAAAATATAGACATCATGTCTATCGGCTGTATATTAAATGCTCTGTACCAATGGTCTTGAGAATCTCTAATTAGCTCTATGCTGACGGTCATGTCAATTGCAGATTTGGTGTATACATCAATTTTACCGCTTTTCTTATTAGAGGTGTTTTTTACCACCTCTAATAGTGATATGTTATACAAAATCTCATTTTTGAATTGTCTATTTAATTGTTTTTATGAAACTTTGCTAAAGTTAAAATAAAAGACCTAAATACTAAATTCATGGCTTCAATCATTGTTGTTTTTATTCAATATAAAAAGTATGATCATATTTGAAGTGACTGTTAAATAATGTATATTTAAAGATGGTGAGCATATTTAATGTAGTCCATACTTTAGTATTTGGTTTCTAATAACTTCGTTTCCAAATGTAAACCAAATTAATAGAATTAAAACTACAACACCCATTATAAAACTAAACCAAGCAAAGTATCTGTTCTCTTTATGTATTAGTGGATATAGAACGATTAACAATACGCCAAAAGCTAGAGTGACCACTACTGAAAGTTGGCCCGATAATGTTTCAAATACCAAATTTTTCCCTCCCTAAGCTAAATAGCATCTATTCCTCTTCTTGCCTTTTTTTCATTAGCTGAATCATCTCATCATTTTGCTCGATAATCCGATCCATTTGTTTTCTCATTTTAGTAAAGTCATATGAAAAAACAAGAAGTAAAACAAGTATAAAAAAACCCACTTTAAACTCGCCTCATTTCCATTATTATATTTAATATTTTAATATTTCCCTCTAAAAACAATTTTGGAGAGCATTGTATTGAAGTTGTTTACTAAACATAAAAACAAAACTTATATCTCGCAGGATGTACCTTCAATCTTTTTTCCGATCTACCACAATCGCGCCCGATTGCTAAACTGTATTAGAATTTGGTATTAGGTCTATTCAATTATGATTACTTCTCCATCCTTTAATGCTTTAAATAGAATTTTATTCTCGATCATAAATTCAATTGCTCGGTCCATATCGTTAGATTCTTTGTGTTCTGATTTATAATGTGGGGCAATTACGTAATCCAAAATGCATAAACCTTCCCATATAGCTTGATGTTCATTTCCGTAAGGTTTCTGCTCAGGTTCGTCTGCTAAGTGTATGCCTTTTAAAGTTGGTCCAAGAATACAACCACCTGCACTATATCCCCCATATAGAATATCTCTTTTTTCTCTATAATACTTTTTAATGATTTCATCGAAACCGCTTAATCTCATTGCTTGTGCAAGAACAAAAGTATTGCCACCTCTTACCCAAATGACATCGTATTGATCAAGCTTTTCTTTCAATCCTTCATGGTTATGGAAGTACATTTTCAAGTCTAAAATATCCACTGTGAAACCTATTCTTTGCAGTTCACTTACGTCCGCAACATCACTTTTATTTTTTCTTTCTAAATCAGTCGCAAAGTCTAATGCATTATTGATATATGCAACTTTTTTATTCCCATTTTCCGTTAATTCGATTAGTTTCCGTTCTTCATTTCCAATTTTAAAAGATGAAAGATAAAATTTCATATTGTCCCCCTTATTGTATATTTCAATTGCACACTTTTTAAGCTTGCCTTTTCGGTTTAATTGCCCGTTTATTGAACACTACTCTTTTTTGATTACATAATTGTTCAAACCAACATGCAAATATGCCATGACATCAATCTCTCCAGTTGCCACCTTGTCCGTATCCTCGGCAACGCTAACCTTCAATCGCAACAGAATTCACAGAGAAACCAACTATTGAACCCCCGATGAAGTAGAAAGTCTCCATGTGGCACCCCAATATTCATCGTATTGAATATACCATTTTCCATTTATTTTTACTTCTAACCATGATAACGGCGGTGTAGATAATATCCTAGTTTTATAACCATTCATATCAAATACAATTTGTTGTGCAAGTGCATAAGAATCCGAATCACCTTTACGTTTGTAAAAGAAGTGGTATGCCGAGTATACGTCGTATGCATCATCCCATCTTAACATTGGTTGGTCATTTAAAAAATCTCTAGCTTTACTCTCAACCTCAGCGACTTTCACAATCTGGGAGTAAGGTATTTTATTATTTCTTAAATCTTCACCCCAATGCTCAGCGTCATCTAAAGCATCATAATAATCATCTCCACGAATATAATCAGGTGGTATTTTTACCCCGTTTTTAAAGTAGTCCACATATTGTTCGTGTTGCCAAAAACCAAAAACAAATTTTCTTTTGTAGTTCTTGAAGTAATTATTAACATAAGCCATTGTTTTATCATACTGGTATTGGTTATCAGAACCATACGTATGGCCTTGATATTTAGTCTTGATACGCGATGGGCTTATTGGTGTAGCCTGAGTGATGTCAATAGTCTTTGCACTTGTTGATATAGAAACTTTTGTGCCTGTAGCTTTGGCCACTAGATCATGTGGGATCATGAATACATCATTGATTGCTTGAGCACTTGTCGATAGCGTTATTTTCTTGCCGTTTACAGTAGCTACTTTAGATCCTTGTTTGATTGTAGAAGTTGTACCATTGCTTTTAATAGTTAACACTTTAGTTTTGCTATTAAAAGTAGTGGTTCCGCCTAATAGTCTTATAAAGCTTTTTGCAGGTAATATATGATTAGGGCCTATTCTAATAGAGCTATTATGAAGAGATACTGGTTTACCATTGATAGTCACCTTGTACTTAATTGTCGCAGCAACCATCGTGATATTGCTATGATTATCGGCAGCTGTGGTTTGTCTCGAATTAACCTCAACTGGATTTGTAAAACTAGCCACTAATAACACTCCGCTAAGTAATACAGAACTTAATACCTTACTTGGACCATTCATATTATTCACTCCCCTTTCTGTTACATATTGTTTATTATAGGGCAGTAAAGGGTGATATAGATATAATTTCCACCTTTTATACAAAAGTATCCAAATCATTTATCTCCATTACACCACTACGATTATTGTCTAAAAACCTAACATTTACTTTGGATTCCCCATATCTCCTGTCACTGCCACTTTTTTTAAAACTTAATACCGGTACTTTCCTATCACGATGCTTTAGTTTTTGCTTGTTTAACGGCTTACAACCAAAATACAACCAACTACTCTCGTATAGTCTGAAACTTTTTCACCATTGATATAACGCTTAACTTTAGCTTTAATAATCACATCATTATCATCTACATATGATTTTATAGAGCTTCCTCTCATGCTATCATTTTCTTTCGATTAATATTTTTTAATATTTTCCTTTTAGTGACAAAAATAATTTGTGTGCTCTTGGTCAAGTTCGTTCCCATTAGTTTAATCCCCAATATATAATTAAACTATTGTTGCCCTCGATTAAGATTCCTACTTATCAAGGGCTTTTTCATAGCTGAAAGACTCTAAATGGTTTCTTTATAGTTTCACACCCACCACAAGACCGTAAAAATACATAATGAGTGGACCTTTTGGAATCGGTGCAAAAATGTAAAAATGTAAGCAAGGGGATGAATACAGTGTTTAACGATTTTAAGCTAACGGAAGGCCGTCCTTTATATATTCAGCTTAAGGAATATTTAAAAAGAATGATCACCAACGGACATTTGCTTGAGCACCAAAAGCTTCCATCCACCCGTGAACTCAGCTCATTATTATCCATCAGCCGAAACACCGTTCTAACGGCTTATGCGGATTTGGAGCAAGATGGCCTGATCTATGCGGTAAAAGGAAAAGGAAACTTTGTAAATCAAGTAGAGACCTTCAAATCCCTATCTATCGAGTTGAATTGGATTGAAAAAATCAATGAGCAAACTTTTTTGGCAGAAAAATTGGACCTCATGAAGAATGGAGTGCGCTGGAATAAGGGAATGATCTCATTTACAAGTATCGCACCCGATGAAAAGCTATTTGATGTAGAAAATTTTAAAAAGGCCTTTTTAAATCGGATGTCCATTGAAGGAGACATTGTTCTTAACTATGGCTATGCAAAGGGCTATAAACCACTTATCGACTACCTGCTTCACTACATGGAGAATAAGGGGGTAGACATTAGAAACAAAGATATTTTAATTACCAATGGCTTCACGGAAGGTCTAGATCTTCTTTTATCCACTTTAAATAAAAAGAACGGCCGTCTTATTTGTGAAAATCCAACCCATCATTCTGCCCTTAAGCTCTTTCGATTACATGGCTTTGAAATCGATGGAATTGATATGGAGGATGACGGTGTCAATGTTAGGCAGCTAGAAAAATGCCTATCAAAGAATGAATATGATTTTGCCTATTTCATTCCGTCTTATCATAATCCAACTGGAATCGTAACATCCTCTGAAAAAAGGAAGAAAATCATGAATCTGTTTTCAACCTATCAGCTTCCTATTGTTGAAGATGGATTTAATGAAGAATTACGTTACTCGGGGTCACATCAGGCTCCATTGGCTGCCTTTTCTGGACTCGGCAATAATGTCATTTATATCAGTAGCTTTTCTAAGATTCTTTTTCCTGGTTTGCGAGTTGGATGGATTTTAGCAGACAAAGAGTTGATTTATTATTTGGAAAGTATGAAAAGAGCTCGGACAGTTCATACGTCAACTTTAGACCAAGCGGTGTTATATCAATATTTAAATGATGGCTATTTTGAGAAGTATATAAAAAAAGCGAAAGCAGTCTATAAGAAAAAATATGAACTAGCTGTCCATTATTGTGAGCAATATATTCCTTGTAAACGGATAACCGGTGACGGTGGACTCCACCTTTTTATAGAACTAGATAATAACATTGATTCACAAAAACTTTTAGAAACATGTTACCAAAAAGGAGTTGTTTTTTCGCCTGGGAATGTTTTTTACACGGACAGTAGTGGAAATCATACGTTACGATTAGGATTTTCTAGGCTAAACGAAAAAGAAATTATTCAGGGAATTAAAATCATAGGGGAAACCTTAAAAAATAATTTTGGAGGTTAAAAAAATGAGAGTTGGCGTCATTATGGGAGGGGTTTCCTCCGAGAAGCAAGTTTCACTTATGACAGGTGAAGAAATGATGGTTCATTTAGATAAAAATAAATATAAAGTTGTACCAATCCACATAGAGAAAAAAGAAGATTTAGTGGAAAATACAAGGAATCTTGACGTTGCGCTACTAGCGCTACATGGCAAATTCGGTGAGGACGGTACCATTCAAGGTACCCTTGAAACCATGGGAGTTCCCTATACAGGGAGCAGTGTCCTGTCCAGCAGCTTATGCATGGATAAGAATATTTCAAAAAAAATCATCAGGTATGAAGGGGTGCAAACACCGGATTGGATTCACCTTATGAACACGGAAGAACTTAATATGGATGAACTAGACAAAATGGGATTCCCAGTAGTTGTGAAACCTAATTCAGGTGGTTCGAGTGTAGGAGTAAAAATTGTTTATGACAAAGATACGGTAAAATCTGCGATTATTGAAGTATTCAAATGGGATTCCGAAGTGATAATCGAAAAGCTTATTACGGGCGAGGAAATCACTTGTTCGATATTGGATGGAAAGCTTTTACCGGTGATTTCCATTCGTCATCAGAGTGAATTTTTTGATTATACCTCGAAATATAATGATGTGGCTACCATTGAAGAGGTGGTCCAGCTCCCGCCAGAAACACATAATCGTGTCGCTTTTGCAGCGATTTCTAGCTATAAATTATTGAAATGTAGCGTTTATGCCCGAATAGACATGATGATTAAAAACGGGGTCCCATATGTGCTAGAAGTTAATACATTACCCGGCATGACGAAAAACAGTCTGCTGCCAAAAAGTGCACATTCAGCAGGTATCCCTTATCATCAGCTACTTGACTTGATTATTAAAAATTCACTTAAAGAAAGGAAAAATGGTGTCTAGGCCAATATGGGCTGAAATTAGACTTAGCAACATTAGTAGGAAATATTAAACCTTTTAAAAAGTTGATCCTTAGTATACTAAAAAGAATCCATTTTGATCAATCTTGTAAATGGATTCTTTTAATTTATCGTATAATGCAGGCAGTACATTCGATTACTTAAACAAGCTTATTTATAATCAACACTACCAAAGTATTTTTTACTTATTAAGTTTGTTATTTGTGGCGATAAGGTAGATCAGCTACAATAACAGGAACAATTTAGTATTATATTTCATTATCTTGTTACAGTTATATCTTTACTAGCACTCACATACTTTTCTGGAATATGCCAAGTCCATACATACAGTTTTGTACCTGTTTTCTGTTTTCCTATACTTGCTTTAAACTTGCCATTACTATCCGTTTTAACTTTTGCTATTCTATAACCTGTGTTTAAATTGTAAATAGAAACCCAAGTATTTTTCATAGATTTCCCGGTTATGTAATTATTTTTCGACGTAAATGTATTAACTTTTAGTGGCGCTTTTTTATAATCAGTTACAGTAATATACTTAACTGCTTTATTCCCTGCAAAGTCTGTGGCTGTCACTTTGTAACGACCATTTCTTTTAATAATCATATGACTATCAACGCCATCCCCAGCTTCTTCTGATGTATATGAAGAGTTATAAGAAGTTTGACGAGTCACTGTCTTTATACGAGACCCGTAATCAGTAATTCCAAAATTTAATTGGTAGTTACCTGTGCCTCGTTCTAAAGTAGGCTTTTGAACTTTAATTTTCGGCTTCGTCGTATCTACGTTACGAATTTCAATCACAATCCATTTATATCCATGATTTGGAGCAGATTCTTCATCTACTTCTTGATCAACAGGTAAAAATTCATACCGACCATTCTTAGTAAATTCAACCGTTATCTTATTAGATTTTATAATCTTTTTCGAATTTCCATCATAAACATAATGGTCTCCACCTTCATAATTAGATGTATCGATGGTGACTTTAACTGGTTTATTCGTAAGTTTTTTTGTACTAAAATTAATTGTTGTATTTGGAATAGTTTCATGGATGATAGGCTCATAGCTATTAGCAAAGCTAACATGAGAACCCACGGAAATTGTAACCATGAATACAATCATAGATAATACAAATTTCATTGAATTTTTCATATAGTTATTTATCCCACTTTCATTTTATAATCAACACTGTTAAATAGTAGCAATAATAAATTACTTTAACAAGCTATTTTTAGTTCCATTGTCCTGCTATTAGATAAAACAAAAAGAAGAGCAGTGCCAAATTAACGACTTCTGCTCTTTACAATAAAAAAGAGCAATAATAATAGAACAGGTTAGGCTTGTTCTCTCTTAGTTCAAATTTAGACCGAATGCTCTTGTTCCTTGCTTGTTTTTATAATTCCTCTCCTTGTCAAAGACTTCAAGGTCAGACAATGTTTTGGGGAGTGTTGTGTAAATAGTCATAAAAATGGACTAGGCTTGTATTGATTCAAATAGAATTGGAAGGTATATTTATAGGTGGAGAAAATAGGAAATACCCTATTCGAATTTATTATGCTAGGAGACTTCACAATAAAAAAAATAATCACACTTCTTGCTGGTTTATGTTTGGTAATACTTTTTACAAGTATAAACGCAACAGATGCTCAAGCTGCAAGTTATGACAAAGCTTATGCTAGTAAAAATTTAACCGTTAAATCCTCCCCTGGTACATCCTATAAAACTTTAGGGAAAATTAAAATCGGTAAGGTTGTTAAAGTCTATGGTGGTGTAGAAATCGGTAAAGATCAGTACGATTGGGAATCCTATCGGCAATATGGATGGTCTAAAATTAAGTATAAAAATAAAACAGCTTATGTCAAAACACATGAATTGAATTTTTCCAATCCCTATACATAGGCACCTGGTGTTAAAGATAGAGTTTACAAATCTTTGAAGAAGCAAGGTTATGTACCTAAAGGTGCCCCATCAAAGTTTAAAAAAAATTCTGCAACCGGTAGTCAAGGAACCTATGATTTCTTGGTGAAAGAAGACGGAAAGTGGTGGCGAGTAGTCTCTATTAATTGTAAGACAGGTTGGTATCACGGTTAATTTTATATTGTTAAAATTAATAGAGCAGTGTCAGAAACTTAGACCCCGCTCTTTTATAATTAATACTTACCCCCATTAATTGGTTGCTTTTCAACAACCCCGTTACGACAATCTGCTTAACCCACGTGCGTAATTTTTCATCATAGACTTCAATTTCAAAGTAAGTTAATAAAGAATCATCTACATAGCTCCATTGGAAATGCGTTGTGTTGCTGTCTTTATTGTAATATTGGAATACACCTAATGGATAATTCATGTGGACATTCTTCTGGATGAAAAATCTAATATTTATAAATATTTATATTAGTGTTAGAATACGGGCCCATTTCTTACATACGCGAAACACAAAGCAAGCGACGTCGCACATGGATTGCCTGCGATTACCTTCATGTAAAAAAGCAGTACCTATTATTGATTATTAACTCCACTAATTTTCCGGGATAAATTCTTTTATATCATCTGATAAAATACAAGCATCCCATGGGTACCAAAAATATGTATTGCCATCAAATTGCATGTCAAAGTTATAAGCAATGGGACCATCTGTGTAAAAAATCATTTCGTAAGTTATCGAATCTCTGTTATTGGTATTTGGGGCAAAATCTTTATCTTCCACACTGGTATTTAATATTTCAAGAAAATCTTCTATTCTCCCTTTATCTACTATTTCAGCTATCCGTTTATTATTTACTTGTGTGTAAATTTCTATTTTCTTAACTTCATCTAAAGGCATATGTTTAAAATGCCATTTATACTCTGTACTTTCGGTTGAATAAAAGAGTTGATAACCATTAATAGAATTCTCGCTCTTTACAGCTAATAAATCGTTGTTCCCTTTAATAGAATATATTTCTGTTCCCTTTTCATAGAAAGCTGCATCGCCATCTTTTGTTTTGTATGATGGATTGGTAACATTGTCTGCCAATTTGAAATTAACCGTACCGACTTTTTCGCCTATGTACTGATTATCTGCCAATACACCTGAATCAATGCTATTAAAATCCTGACCGTTCCATTTGATAAAATTCACCCACTCGATGATTGTTTGACCGCCTCCCAATAATGCTGATTGACAGCCTGCTAATACAATCAATATTAAACTGAGCATCATCCATTTCTTCATTACCTCACTCCTTACAGTTATTGAGGGAACACTTTCTCAAAAATGAATGAATAACCCTCTTAATTCTTGCTTTGAAGCACTAAAATCCAGAGAAGAAATCTATATTGCTAGGTGGGTAAATATCTCTCATAAATATAATAACGATCATAAAATAATGTGTATAATTATGGATAAAACGCCATTTCACTTATTCAAAGGAGGTGTAATTCGCACCTCTTTTGAATTCATCTTCTCAATTGGGTTATATTTTCGTTGATTTCATATAACCTTAACTGCTTCCTGAATTTTTTCCATTACATCTGATAAAGCTAATATTGAATTGGTTGTCTCAAATTCTCCGATATCCAAGGAATGATCTGCATATTGGACAATCTCTACCTCAAAATTTGTATTACTTAATTTTTCAATTTGTTCTAAATTGAAACGAGGATCTTTGTCTCCGATGATTAATAACCCTTGATGTTCGCTACTTATAATTGAATCAAAAATCAAATCTAAATTTATTAATGGAGTAAGTAAAATCATCTTTGAATTTAAGAATTCTTCTCTTTTCATAAGGTCAATAGCAATTGGAATTGTTCCAAGCGACTTTCCTAAAAAAATCGTTTCATTGTATTGACCATTTTTTAGAACATCTAACATTACAGTGTTTATATCATTCATCATTACTTTAGATATTTCCTCAAGCGTTTTTTTCAATATATGTTCACTATAGGAATAATGGATATGTACAATATCTATTTTATTTTGAAGCATCATCATTGTTGCATAATAAAATAGGGGCTTATCGTAATTGTATCCTGAACCTGAAAACATAAAGCAAATTGTTTTGGACCCCGTTTCAACATGTGTATAACTTATAGCGATGTCTTTCGTTTGTAAATTCTTTTTATTTCCTTTCATCGTTTTCCCCTCCGAATGTATTTGTTGTATGATCATTAGAGCCATAATATCTTTTGGTTCGAGGAAGGTCTAAGTTGTTATGCTATAGACTGAACGAAATCGGCTATCTGGAGTCGCTATAGGATGTTCGATTACCATTCGTTATGGAACATATATTTTAAGAAATGTGTGAGTTTCATATAAGTCTTTCAGGTAAAAATTTTCCAGTTTACGTTCCGTTATATACTTAAATTGGAAATAAAGCATGTTAAATTAACAAAAATAAAAGGTTCAAATCATATGCGATTTGAACTTAAAATTAATAGTTTCATTAGGTTTGTACTATTAAAGCGAATCCTATACAGAGAAGAGACGGTTCGGTTGTATTTATAAAAAGTGCAGCATGAACAGTACATGCTGTTTCCAATTATTTATTGTTCTTCAATGTCACATCAATAGGTAAATTAAGTTCTGCTTTATTTTTTGAGAAAAAGACGTTGACTCCATTTTCTAATTGAATATAATCTTGAACTTTTACTTTATTATTTATTTCGATAGTATCATCTGTCAGTGATACTCCCCAAATAATACTTTCACCATTTTCTAACTCATGATAGATCCATTCTACTGGATCGCCTTCGTGGTCCTTTCTCTTCCACACTTCATAGTTCATTTTGCCATTATAACTAAGTATTCCATCTTCAAAGTAAAAAATTTGAATTGTTTTACGGTATATATCCGAATAAAAAAAGGTTTTCCCATTTTTGATTGTAAGAGATTCAATTAGTTCATCACTTTCTATATATGTATCAAGTGCATCTGAAATCTTTTGAGCATAGTAATTATTATCAAAATTAATAGTAGGTTTTATTGAAAAAGTTAGTAACATTAAGATAATCATTATAAAAAAAAGTAAAATAATCGTCTTCTTAATCATGATTTTTAATCACCTTTCTTTACCTTCTCATATTGCTAATCTTTAAGTATGTACTAAAATGAATGCTATTTTATATTTATCAATAATAGGTGCAACTTATGCATTGTCATTAATAAATTTTCACTACTAAAAATATTGAAATCATCCAAAAAAAAGATGAGTGACCACAATCACTCATCTTTCTTGCTTCATATCAAATTTTATGAATCTTTTATATATATAAATTTAAAATTACATTCCCCAAATATCCGCTTTGTATCTTATATATATTAGTCCTTTATACTTTTCTATTCAACCGTCCAATTGATAAGTAATCCTGCGTGTGCCAAACCACCGCCGAATCCGTATAATAAGATCTTATCTCCGTTCTTAACTTTGCCTTCACGAACCCCTTGATCTAATGACAGTGGTATTGTTGCTGCTGAAGTATTACCAAACTCCACTAAGCTATATAATGTTTGCTCAATAGGAAAATCACTTTTCTCACATATTGATTCAATCATTCTTAAATTTGCACTGTGAGGAACAAACCAATCTACATCTTTTAATTCCATTGAAGCATTCTGCAATACCGTTTTCATTCCTTTAGGCACTGTTTTGACAGCCCACTTATATACTGCTCGCCCATTTTGAACAAATTTTCCATTGTCTACTATTTCCTCACCGTTCATCATGTTTGATAAATTCGAACAATATAAGCTCTTGCCACCCTCACCTTCAGAACCTATATGTGAAGAAATGAAACTTGGTTGTTGTTCATCATATTCCAAGAGCACTGCTCCAGCACCGTCTCCAAATAGGATACAAGTAGCTCTATCAGTATAATCTGTAATTCTAGATAAAGTCTCTGACCCAACCACCAAGACTTTTTTATTTAATCCTGATGTAATCATCCCATTAGCTACGTATAATCCGTACGTAAAACCAGAACAAGCTGTATTTAAATCAAAAGCACCTGTATTCTTTATGCCTAACTTCGCCTGCACTGCAGAAGCGACACTTGGTGTTTTGAAATCAGGAGTCATCGTACAAACGATGATCAAATCCACATCTTCTACAGATTTATCGTATCGTTCCATTAGATCTCGAACAGCCTGATAAGCTAAATCACTTGTAAACTCATCTTCTCGCGCCATTCTTCGCTCTTTAATTCCTGTACGTTGCATTATCCATTCATCATTTGTCTCAACAAGTTTTTCTAAATCTGTATTAGTTAATGTTCGTTCAGGTACATACGAACCGATAGCTGTTATTCTCGCTTTTGATTGAAACATAAAAAAACCTCCAAGTTATTTATCTTAATCATATTAACACTTATTTATAGTACCTGTTACTAAATATTATCAAATAAATATACTTTTAATGTTTTAATTTAATAGTTATCTCGTTTTTATTATCTAATACTAGCTGATATCAAAGGTTAATTAGTAAGAAGTATATTTGAAGACACTCCCGAGTTTCATCAAAAATGCAGAAAAGAATTCATTTGATATTAACGAATTCCTTTTAATTAGGCTATCTTAGAGGTATAGAGGTTACTTTTGAACAATCATTAATTCACAAATACATCATTTTCAATGATCATCTATTGGTAACGTATTTTTAATCACATCACTATATCTTGTACTTATTTCTTTTAAATCTTCTTTTCCTATTTCTAGTACATATCTAATTTTAATCTTGTCGTACTCTGCTTTAGTTTTTGTTTTCTTTAATTTCGTTTTACCACTTTCCCCCTTTTGAAAGGTGAAAACTGTAGCATTCTCTCTATACATCATGTCTGCTGTTTCAACAATTACTTGATTGCTCTCCATTGCCTTTCCTTTATAAAAATCAACATTTTCAACATCAAATGATTCATCTGAAATGATTTCTTCTTTTGCTGCTTCATTATTTACACAACCACCAAATACGAATGAAGATAAAACCAAAATAAATGCAAATCTTTTCTTGACCATTAATGTCTCCTTCCCTGCAATATGATTATTTAGTAGTCATATACACAAATTTGAGGTAATTATTCTAAATGAAATGTATTCGATAAATAAAACCATTCAATTAAAAAAACGATTATTACTGTTATATATATATTGCCCAAATGATACATCTAATAAAAAGGGAATATATAGTAAATCACTTTCAATAAGTTTGATCCTTTTTTCTGCCTAAGTTGCTATAAAAATTTGACTATTGATATTGTCTCTCGCTGCTTTAACATTTAAATTGTTGCTTTTAAAAACCTTCGTCTAAAGAAGATTTGAATTCAAAAATACCTATCATAAATACATCTCTGTATTTTACTTTCATTTTGAATAATCCCTCTTGTTTTAGGTAACCTTCGAATCTAATCACAAAAAAAGAAACATAGTAGGAGTTATCTCCGTCCTGTGTTTCTTCCATTTCAAAATTTACATAACTTTAGTCGAAATTGTTATAAGTTCTCATCAATATAGTTGCAACATTCTTGTTTGGTATGAAAACATTCATGTACTTCATCGTTTTGAATTTCGTAAAATTTGATTGTACGCTCCACCATGTAACTTTGGATCATAACATGTTCACCGACCTGTAACTGTTCTATTTTTTTTAATAATGGATCTTCAGAAAAGTTATTTACGGTAAAAATACTAATTTGTTCGCCCATTTATACACCCCTAAAAATAAAGAATTTACATTACTCAAATTTTCTTTGGATAGTCAACACGTCAATGTGCATTTTTTAATATTGTTTATATAGTACTCTATCCTTATTATAAATCCTTCCATGTAATAAATTCAAAATTTTAGGATAATTAAATGGTTTTAGATTTCTAATTAAATAACTACAACAATGTTAAATCTATGGTCCTTTCATTAATTTATAAAATAATTCTTTATCGCCCGTGTCTAATGCAAAATCAATGAGCCACTCTAAATATTTCTTTTCAATTTCAGCAATGAGCTTCTCTGTTTCTGGTGTTATTTGTGGTTCATTTAACTTTTGTAATTTCGTAACGAAACGATTTGTATATGTCTTAATAACCGCGATAAGATTACTTTTTTCAGCGAGGTCTCGAAGGGTAAGTACTGTATTATTCGTGAACCTATAAATGGCGTTATCATTTACAATGCAATTTTTATTTATATCAAATTCTATGCAATTTCCATTGGTTGACTCTAAAAAGTACAATACACCATCGATATCAATCACAATATCACCTGCTAAAAAGTCCATAACTAGTGTTTTTCTAGAATTTATACGAATTCTACTTGGTTCATAACACAATACTTCCATAAGATTCTCTGCCTCCCCAATCAGACTTTATTTATATTTATTCACAATGAAGTTACATCTAATGGTTTGAATATCCAGTCTTTATGTAATGTATTCTAAAAGCGTAATTACATCTAGTTGGTTTTCTTATACGAAATCGGTAAATTTAAAAATTTCTAAACGACGTGCAAACATCATCATATGTATTTTGTTTTAGACAATTACACGTTGTTCTAATACCAATAAAGCTTCATTTACTTTTTCACCAGTACCTTTAACTTCATGCAACAATTTTATTTTTAAATCTCCATCATATGAAACGGTCTAATGTCTAATTACCTTAAAAACATGATGAACTAGATATCCTATAGCATGCGCATAGTTATCTGTATTTAGTAGTTCATTGAAGCTTCATATCATTGACAAGCTAATTTAGGGAAAAATAAAAGGCCCAAACTCAGTACAACAATGAGTTCAGACCTTTTTAACTGGGAAATATTCATTTTAACAACCTCTTAAATTTGTTTCTATTAACGGTATCTTATTATTAAAAACAACCTTTTAATCTATTCCGTAATGTATCTAATTGAACTCGAAGCCTTTCTTTGTTGATAGTATTTTAAAGAACTTAAAGTATAACACCTGAGAATTCCCCATTTAAAACTTCTTTTTCGTTTTGATTTTTACATACAAAAGTTGCGATAATAGCTGTTCTATTATTTTCTTGTCTTTCGTATTTTTCAATTTTCACTTCACAAATAATTGTATCCCCCGTAAACACAGGTCTTGAAAATTCGAAGTTCATATTACGAGCTATGACGTTATGATCTCCACCTACTTTTGTTGGTAAAGTTGCCGTTAATAACCCTTGAATAACAAGTCTTCCCTGTTCATCTGGTGTTAGATGATGAATCCCCTCATCACCTGAAATTGCTGTAAATATTTCAACATCCCTTACTGTAAAAGCCCGTTCAAACGTAATGATATCTCCTACATTTAATGGCATATAAATCGCCCCTTTTAATTAATCACGAAAATCCTGAAGTTTCCATTTTTTCGGTTTAATGTTCTTGTCCATCCATTTCTTTTGTGGTGCTTGGTATGGAGTGGTAGCGATTAAATAATTATTATGCCAGCTCGCTGCTCCGGAACGAATCATTTCATCGAGCAGGATTTGGATAAATTCTTCCGGCTGAAGCTGGAAAGAGTATCGTGCAAAATCTTGGAACCAACCACACTTGAGAAGGTAGTTTTTGATTTCTTCTTTTGCCAATCCGTTATGAATGATTAATGTGAATGAAAAAATCCTTTTGCAGGCATGCCAGGAAATTTTTTCTGGCGTCATTAGCCACTTTTCAAACCGTTCCCTTGCAGCATCAATAGAAGCCTTAGGATTCTCTATTTCAGATCCATGTCCTGAATATGCATGTTGAATACGGATTGTGGCCAACTGATCCAAACTTTCAAGTGATCGTTGGATAGACGAGACACCCTCTCGAAAAATATTTAACCAACCAATATCATTTTTATGAAAGAGATCCCCACATATTAATATCTCTTCTTCAGGTTCATATAAAGAAATATGTCCTAACGTATGTCCCGGTGTGTGTAAGACTCTCAGAATTCTACTTCCAGTCTGTATCTCATCATTTTCCGAAAGCTTAATATCAACTCGATAAGGTTCTACAGGCTGATCTAACCATTCTGCACTACAAGATTCAGGGTCACAAGAATTAATTAAATCGGCGTCCCATTTATGAGCAGCAATCTTAACACCATACTTTTTTTGGAGATGATAATTGCCTCCTACATGGTCACTGTGATAGTGCGTATTCACAATTAGGTGTAAATCTTCAGGTGATACGCCTACTTCTTTAATTAATTCCTCTGTCTCTTTCACATCACTCCCAAAACCAGTATCAATTAATATTGGTAGCTGATCCTTAATAAGAATCATGTTTGCACTCGGAAATTTTCTTTCAAAGAAAATAATACTAGATTGCCTCATTAGTTATTCCTCCTAAATCTTGTGAACTATAAGATTCTGATTGAACGTTCATTCAATTGAATTTTATGCATATGCAGAGTAATTTATCTTTAGTTAAGACATTCTTGATGAAATTCTTCTAGAACATTCTGAAATTCCCCTTTTTATTCAACTTAACTCCCCCGTTACTTAAAATACAATACTTCACAAACTTCTAAGTTACATCAATATCAAATACCAAAGTAGTTTCGCCATTTTTCCATTTCCCTACGACTTCATATACATAATAGCCTTCTTCAGAAGGAACTGTTAATACATTACCGACTAATTGTACTTCTTTAACTAAACCATCTTCATTCCATTGATACACAGTAATATAAGTAGTTTTATTCTCAAGTTCAATTTCTATTTCACTATTCTTTTCAACAGTTAAAGTGTCAAATTGGTCTGCAGCTTCAATTGGGGAGAAAGGGTCTAATTTTTTACTTTCTACCTCTTCATCCTTATATGTATAGAATCCTTGTATCAAATTATATTCTTCATTATCAACATTTATCTTTCCATCTAAATACATTGAACTTACTGTATTTTCCGCAAGTTGACTACACCCCATAAGAATAAAAGGTGTTAAAAATAATAATAAAAATTTACTCATTTGAATCATCCTTTTCAGATAGCGCTTCTTAACTACTTCGATATACATCTAATAATACCTCTTTATTACAAATTCAACTTCAACATGATAATCACCTATTCTACTTTGATCAACGCTCTCCTCGTTAGTTTAATGATATGCATTATCTAAAAAGAAATAATCTATAAAGGATTGGTCAATGAATCCCTCTTTTTTGGAAAGCGCAATGAACTAAAACAAACACATTACATAATATAGATATTGGTATGAAATATTAAAAAAGGATGATGTAAAAAATGACATTGTTGATATTGTGAGTATTTCAGTAATGGGAACTGGAACCCCTTCAGATGGTGGAGGAATACCTGAAGTCTGGGACGATAATTATTTGGACATTGATCGTTGGGAGAATGACGGCGGTAGCAGTCTTCGGACAAGAATTGACCGCGGACGTGATAGGAAAATGGATACTACTACTTTTAAATTTTGATAGAGGGAGGCAACCAGTCTCCCTTAATAACATTGTACCCACAGCATTACTCATTTATTTTTCTTTTGAACCAACAAGCGTCTCTTCAGAACAAAAGAAAACTCATTTGCAATTTATCATTGCAAATGAGTTTTCTTCATTGACTAACAGCTAGCTCTTAACTTAAATATAACTTGTTTTAATAAATCTAATTTAATTATTTTGCTCAAGGAATTGGTATATCGCCATCATCTCTTGTTTATTCAGCTCACGAATACGACTGAAAATCGGAATATGTGCAACTGCCTCAAGATTTAAACTTTCAGAAACAACATCACTTACTTTACCAGTTAACCATGTTTGTACGTCTATGCCTTCGATGATTTCCTCACGTCCTTCATCATTGATGCCACTTTCATAACAACTAACACAGGGTACCGATAATTTATACACACCATCATGGAGTCCATCTTCTGAAATTACTTTCTTCCCTTTACAGAAAGGACATTGATGACTTTTTTTAATCTTATTAATTTGAGTGACAATTTTTTTGTAACCAAACGCTTCATATACATAGGTAAGCTTTTTGAATTTTCCATTGGTAAAATACTTATCAATGATTGTTTCTCTCGTTTCGGTTATATTGTCAAAATCACAGATAGTGATCCGATTTTTCAAACTGATAGATTCGATATTACTGCTAATTTTGCTCCAGAATGGTAGGACATTTTGCAAAACCATTTCGTAATGGGCAAAACTACCCTGCTCCAGTTCAAACATTTTCAGAGTAACCTGTGTCTCTCTAGGTAATAGGGAAACATCTTCAGTCAAAGTCATATCACCGCCGACAATAGCCTTGAGTTTTTCTAGTATTTGTAACTTACCAACTGTTTCTATTACTTGATCAATAGGCTGCTGAATAATCTCACGAATATCAGTGTCGTTAAATTTTAGCTTTTTATGGTGGTTTAGCACGGTTCCTTGACAGATTGGACAGGTAATCATCTCTTTGGATGCTTTCATTTGCTCTTTAATAATCGATTTCGATACAACGATATAGCGTCCAATGATGAAATTAAAGCCTTCCCAAGTCCTCGACGCTTTTCCTGCTTTATCATAGAATGACTTTTCCCAATACCCGTATAAAAATGTGTGTTTTTCCGCTTCCGTCATGTCATTATAACTTTTACTTAGATCCTGACCAAGCTCATTCTTAATCTCATCAAAGAGGAATTGTAATTTTGGATATTGATAGAATTTTAAAACCTTCATCACTTCTGGATGGAATAGGCCATCCCAGAATGGCACGGTTTTGTTTTGAATAACAATATCAATATCAAATTTTTCTATCACTTGTCGGCCCGAGCAAGATGGACAATGGTTTTCTTGATTATAAAAATCGAAGCTATTCGTATTTTGATTGGTCGGATGAGCTGCTACAATATGGTTGATCAAGCCGCCCATTTCATATAGAAAACTATATTGACTATACAAATGACGTTCTAAATCAATGGCGATGACGGGGGCAATTGTTTCAGATTCGTACTCACCATAAATCAAACGAGCCATAGATGATAAGCTTTTTAATATACCACCCTTATAGACGTTTTCTGCATTTTTAAAATAGGCAATATGATTTTCTGTTAAGTAGGTAACGCCATTTTGTTGATTGCGTGTTGAAGAAATTTGTATTGGAACAACTCCGTCTTCACTGTTTTTTCGACGATAATAGTCTTCATGACTGACAACTTCCAGATGCTCCACTGGTGCAAGTTGTCTTTCACCAAAATCAACGATAAAATCAGAGTTTTCTAGCATATACGAATTATGTTCAATCATTATTATTGAGACAGATTCATCTTGCAAAATGCTTCTGAGACTATCGATGAATTGATTTAAAATATTCTGTGATAAACCTTTTGAAGGCTCATCAAAAATAAAAAGCGTATGTGGGTTTCTAGAGTTGGCAAACAGCTCAGAAACCAAATGGACACATTGAAATTCACCAGTAGATAAGGACTGAGTTTTTCTTTCCAACGTCAAATAACCTAGACCAAGTTTGATCAATAAACTCAATCGTTTATGAGCAATGTCTCCTTCTGGGAGTTCATCAATAATATCTTCAATCGAGCGTTGAAAAATAGCATCAATATCTTCACTATATTTGGTGAGTTTCCTTTTAATATCTAGAAACGTCGCAACTGTTGACCGACTCGTAATCGATTGGTTTCGTTCCTGCCCAACCATGACAATTTTATCTTTTGGATATCGCTTCAGAAAGTCTTTGGCTATACACTCATTTACAAGTGTCGATTTTCCACATCCTGATTCACCCGTAAACGTTACAAGTCTGTTTTGGGGAATTTGAATTTCTACCATTTGAATATTACGACAGTAAAGCTCTTTGAATTGATAGTAACCTGTTGGCAATGCTTCATTTCGTTCCCAAATGATTGGTTTTGGTCGTGGAGATTCTTCAACAATTTTCCCGCCATATTTCCCACTACCTGGACCAAAGAACAATTGCTCATCCGTTGTGTCGAGCACTGTGTCAGAATGATCAATGAGCCAAATTTGATTCTTAAAGCCCAGTTTTTTAATCTGTTCTAAAATTTTCAATAATGTTTGATGATCAAGGCCCACAGAGATTTCATCAATAATTATTACGGTATTTTCACTGGATGCCATGAATTCTGCTAAGTATAGTCGGGTTAATTCTCCACCTGACAATGTGCCCATAATACGATTTAATGTTAAGTAACCAATATTCATATTGATCATATTTTTGAGGATATGTTGTTTACCTTCACTAATATTTAAAACTTCTGCAAGAGATAAAATAGATTCAATGCTTAAGTCGTTTATATTAGAAATAGTATGTGGTTTATCAAATAAATCAATCATATATTGTTCAACTTCTTGATTAAAGCGCTTCCCCTTACACTTAGGACATTCGACATTTTTAGTAGTTCCGCGACCTTTACAACTTGGACACCAACCTAACTCATTATTAAATGAAAAAACTTCTGGAGACAAATTGAATTTTTCAGCAAGAGTAACACGAATGTCTTTGAATACGCCTGTATGTGTGCCAATTGTAGAACGTGGATTAGAAGAGATTGATGATTTTCCAAGGAAAAGGACTAATGGCATTTCTTCCATCTTGATGGCACTGAAATTTGTATCCATAATTGTAGGAAATAAATACTGATATTCAGCTTTTGGCAATAAAGAAACGAGACGCTTCTTGGATTCTTCGCCAATTGTTTGACAAAATGTCGTTTTACCAGATCCAGACAAACCAGCGATTCCTAACGACTTATCTACTGGTAGTACGGCATCTAATTTGTTAATATTATTCGCAATTAATTGATTGATTTTCATAGTGATGCCCTCGCGATTCTATAAATTTAATATTGCCATAATGATAAAAATTCAATTGAGTTTGTTGTGTTTTTTCGAATCGACAATTTCATACTAATTGTATAGGGATATTTCTATTTTGATCAATTCCACCATTTAGTGGTCTTTTTTACCCCAACTCCACAAAGTATATACTTAATGCTTAGTTATATTATAAAAACTTCTACAACCATCCTGCCCCGTTTGATAAATTATTATTAATACAAAATAGGTTATCTAATCAATCCCTTATTCCATTAAAAATGACGCTTTCCGTGTTCTGGAAGAGCGCCATTCTCATAAAGAAAGAGCGCCATTCTTGTTACGGAAATGCGCCCGATTGTTGAAGAATGGTTTATTAGTATAAACGATTAATAATTATCATTTCTTTTTGTTTGAAATATTCAAGTACACATTCACAAGGTTGTTTCTGAAAATCAGGCATGCTAGAGAATGAAGAAATCTTTTTACAGTTCTGCTAAAACTTTTCCGAGCTGATCACCCATATTTGTCCAAGCATATTTAGCTCCCTCGATAGCTCCTTGGCGTGCTTTTGTTTCTTCACTAAATCCAGTTTGATCTAGATGTAGATGGATAGTTCCATCTGAACCTTTTTTCAAAGTCCATGTAATAGTAGTGCTTTCCCCGGCACTTAACCAAGTGTAAGATAATGTATGAGGCTCGTCCACTTTGAGCACCTCGCAATCTACAATTCCATCCCACCACTCATTTGGCTCAGCTCGGAATTGAAATTTATGTCCTACGACTGGTTTAAAGTCATTTTTCCATATCCATTTCGCTAGTGTATCCGAATCTGTTAAAGCGTTCCACACCTGCTCGATTGAATTTGTAAATTGAAAATCTAATGATACATCTGGTTTCATTTTTTGTTCCTCCAATAAAAGATTTAATTTGATAATTTTTTCTTTCCAGAATCCTTCATAAAAAGATGCCCAATCATGTATTTCTTTCAACGGAGTGGCATTCAAACGATACCTCGTTTCTCTACCAACCCTTCGAGCAATTACAAGATCAGCACCTTTAAGGATAGCCAAATGCTTAGAAACTGCAGTACGGCCCATTTTAAAATGAACCGTAATCTCATGTAGGGGTAATTCTTCAACATCTGATAACATTCTAAGTAATTTTCGCCTTGTTGGATCGGCAACAGCGTCATAAACATCCCTAACTTGGCTTTTCTCGTTCAAAATCACCCCCACCTTTTCATTATTATTTCCTGTAAATTTATCGATTAAACTTCATATTAACCTAATGGGACACCTTTTAGTGTCACATTAATTATAGGACACCAAAAGGTGACATGTCAAGTTCCCCTGTTATTCCATTATCTAGGACTTTAATAAAGTAAGGGATGATTATCATGAAGACTTATTGCACCATATGTCGCCATAAATTTACTAGGTGAATACAATTTTAACTCTCAGTAAGTGGTCTATTTAGATTCTTTAAGACCACAAACCTTTTTAACGATGTTATATCTTGTGAATCGTCAGGGAAATAGTCTAAGCATTGTAATTCCGAATTTTCCTGACAGTACTGGGAATAATAAAATCTTATAGAAAATACGAGGTGGTGAAATATGAAAAAGATTATGCTTCTGTTTTTATTTTCATCTTGTTCCCTGTTCTTTTTTATGGCACTTGCAATAGCAAATGATAAACCTAGTCCATATGAAAAAATATATCCTGAGATGGGATACAAAACCGTAATAGCAGCTTCTAACGAATTCGAACAACATTATAATGAAAAACTGGAGTTACCACTTAGAGTGCCACCAATAAGTTTTACTCATTATTTTGGACGCTTTAGTGAGTATAATCACTCATTTGAAGTGGTTTTTATAAATGATCAGGCTTCTGAAAATCATTATAAAGTCGATATTCGACCTATCCAAGAGAGAATTCCTAATAGAAAGAGATATGTATTGAATACTTTTGAGCTTAAAAATGGAAATGAAGCAACGTTGATGAGAATTTCCGATTTTAATGTACTTGTTTTCGAAAGAGGTAAGTGGCAGTATATGCTAAGCATAGATAAAAGGGTTTCAGCTAAGGTGACAGCTGAAATTTTAGTGGAAATAGCTAATTCTATTGACTATCCAAGTGCAAAAGAAGGATCGTAATTCATGCAACTATAGTCTGAATAAAAACTAAGTTAGATTTAGTCAACAAGTCTAACTTAGTTTTATGTTTTTATGACTTGTTGGCATTCAATACTGCCTTCAATGGTAACAATTATAGTAGTCTCTATTTTGACTTATGAAATAACTAATAACATTTATAAAACTAAAGCAAACATTCGCTATAAATACATAGAGAGTCATTGCATCTCCACCTAAATTGAGTTCGTCTACAATGATTCCATCCATAAATAAAAATTGAGTGGACAATAAAACGTTGACGATAGATAAACTTACAACAGTAAACGCATTAATAAAGCGTTTCCGAACTTTTGGTAAGATGATTGCTATAAAAAGAAGAATTGAGATCAAAAGAATCGTTATAAAAAGTGGCCTAAATAGGGTAAAAACCCCTTCAAACAATTCATATGTATACATTTTGTAACTCTCCTTTTATTTCTCTCTGGTAGTACTTAGATAAAATGATGACGTATCCTGTATTATTCCTACAGAATACGCCAATCTTTATTTGTATTTTTCAATAAATCCTATGTCGTCAATTGGCCATATTGTTATATCAGCGTTTCCTACAATTTTATTCATTGGAACTAAACCAATGATTCGGCTATCAGTACTATTTCTACGGTTATCCCCCATTACAAAGACATAACCTTCAGGGATAACAGACATTTGCGTATATTCTTCTAGTGTAAAGTCTTCAGTTAATGTACCTCCATCCAATAGACTGCTTTTATATTTATTTAAATAAGGCTCATCATGGGGTTGTCCATTAATATATAATTGGTCGCTCTTATACTCGATATGATCTCCTGGTATGCCTATTACTCGCTTTATATAGTCCTTGTCCTCAGTTGCATGAAACACAATAATATCAAAACGATCAGGTTGACCAATTTTACTAACTATCATTCGTTCCCCACTTTCTAGAGTAGGCATCATT
The DNA here is from genome assembly GCF_050279675.1 of Viridibacillus sp. NPDC093762. Classification (NCBI taxonomy): domain Bacteria; kingdom Bacillati; phylum Bacillota; class Bacilli; order Caryophanales; family Caryophanaceae; genus Viridibacillus; species Viridibacillus sp. NPDC093762. The sequence goes on from NZ_JBNNUK010000002.1 coordinate 190,565, forward strand.
GATTCGCCTTCTACAATAATAGGAGTGAATAGAAAGAAGCGAAATATAAACGCAAGTCCAACTGCAATGAATAAGGCTTTTGTCCATTCCCAAAGAGAATTCTTTTCTGCTTTCACATTTGTCATTTATTTATCTCCTTTTAGTATCCCATTTAAGTATGTTTATTATGGAGGATTTCATTAGTTTCACTCTTTGCCATTTGTTTAATATATGAATACAAAAATACTTCATTCAATGAAAAGGCTATTTATTATTGATCTTCTCTACTTTTTATATGACCCAAATCATTCAATCTTTAAATACAACGAGTCTATTTAGTAAAATGTTCCAAAAGTTAATTGGTGTATTATTTCATTCCATGATTACTTCCTTTTACAAAACAAGTAATATACATGATAAGATATTAATGTAATTTTTCCGTTTTAGATAAGATTAGTTACTTTTTAAAAGGTAGAACAGATTTTTTGGAGAGTTACCATAACAAATAACAACTTAGAGAGGTTTTTAATATGAAAAAAACGAACATTCTAATAACTACTACGATGAGTTTTTCATTATTATTAAGTGGCTTATCGGCAACTAGCTCAACATCAACAACACCAACAGAAGCAACATCTATTACGGATGGTACTGAAATACATAGAGATATTACCAAGGTTAGCGCACCCGTAAAGAAGATTCAAACTTTGTACATATCAAACGTTCGTGCGAATGCAGGGAGTAAATATAAAGTGATTGCTTCAGTGGAAAAAGGTAAAGTTCTCACTTCATATGCTACAAAAAAAGTAGGTTCTACAACTTGGCATAAGGTAAAGGTAAATAACAAAACAGGTTGGATTTCAAGTACAGTAGTCAAAAGTTATTCGAGTAAAACATTGAATGTACCTTTTGTAAGTCAATTATCACCTGTGAATGCTCCATTTGGCTGTGAGGGAGCCAGTTTATTGATGGCTTTACAATACAAAGGCTATTCAAAAGTTGGCTTACGTACATTTTTAGATGATATGCCAAAAGATAAAGGTGGCAATCCATATAAAGGTTTTGCTGGTGGCAATCCTTATGCTAACCAAAATGGTGTATTCCAATCCATCTTCCCGAAACCATTAACGACTTATGGTAAAGAATATAGCAGTAAAGTAGCAAATGTATCTGGCTACTCTACTACTCAAATCAAAAAAGAATTAGATAAAGGAAATCCAGTCGCAGTCTACGTAACATTAGATTTTAAAAAGCCAGTTTGGGCCAAGTGGAAAATGGGCAGTGCAGGTACAAAGAGAATCGTTGATAATATGCATGTTGTCACAGTTATCGGATACAACAGCAACGGCTCATACTATGTAGCAGATCCAAACAGTAAGAAAGAAAAATATTGGGTCAGCAAGACGAACTTCGAACGCGCATACAATGCTCTTCAATGGGGCGTTGTAGTACGATAAAATGTATCCATCAAGTACATTACTAAATTTTTAGTAGTGTACTTTTTTATTGGAGATAATAACTTTTAATATTTTTACAGTTATTTAGCAGGTTTAAAAATAAAAAGCCGCGAATATTAATATAAACAAGAAAGGGGGTTTAAAATGAATTATATAGAAGAGTTAAACACTATTTTGAATATCAATAACATTTGGACTATCATTGAGCTTCTACTTGTTACTTCATGTATTTCTACAATACTTTTTATTTTATCCAAAAATCAAAATATATCTATTCTATCTTCCGTACCAGTCTTATTTGTCGTTTCGTTATTACACTACGGAATGTATCATTTTGTGCTTTACTTAATTGCATTATTATTACAAGCAGCAATCGTTTATAGTATGCAACATCAAAGTGAGTCAAAACAAATTCAAAAAGATAAAACAACTAGCAACATGGGTCTCGTTTCTAGTAATGATCAGTAAAATTCATTTGTGTATACAAAATTTCAAAAGGATAGAAAAAGCGATTAAAAAATGCATTATCTATCCTTTTACATTGCTAATCGATTTTCTACATATTTCACTAGATCCCCTATTCTCTCATCTTCTAAGGGTTTCTTCAAAGCTCAGACGCTCCATAGTAGAACCTAAATTATTTGTATAAGTTCAAAATCTAGTCATTATTATCTTCCCTTCATAAATATAAGACTGAATTCATATTAACTTATAGGCAAACAATCAGTTAGGCTTAGTGAGGATGATATAGTGACTTTAATTTATGTTATTGGGTATGTGTACACTGTAGGTGGCTTTAGCGTTGGTGGCATAATTGCGTGGATTTTAAGAGGTGTTCAAAAGAAAATTGATATCATTTACGGTATATGCGCAGGTTTAACTCTCGGTTTGTTAAGCTTTGAGATTGCTCCTGAGGCAATCATTCTCGGTAGTTTGATCACGTTTATCCTAGGTTTCTTTGCAGGTGTGATATTGTTTCAAATTGCTCATAAACTTTTACATGTTCTATTTGGCGCCACTAAAAATCATGTAAAAAATGGTGCGTTACAGACTGGGGTTTTGTTAATGCTTAGTATTACTTTCCATAATTTACCTATAGGAATTGTGCTAGGAGCAAACCAAAACTCAACAGTCAAGGAATCGCTGTTACACACTATCCTACTTCATAATATACCTGAGGGCATTATTGTATTTACCCCTTTATTTATAGCTGGTCTTGGAGTATGGACCTTGTTCTTTTTAACTTTGCTTATTTCTCTCCCAGTTGGCATTGGTGCTTACATAGGTAATTCAATTGGTATTGGCAATCCAATGATTTGGTCGTTTGCTATTAGTTTAGCCGCGGGCACAATATATATGGTCACTATCAAAGAAGTATTACTTGAATCTATTAAAGATTCATCTGGAGTGTTGATAATAGCAGTCATTAGTTTTTTTGCAATTGGTGGATTTCTTTTTCTTATTTAGTTTTAAACGAATAAAATGCTATTTGAGTTGAAGTGATATCACAAAGTTAATAAATCTTAGAAAAAAAGCTGGTCAATCCACCTGACCAGCTTGCTGAAATTATTTAACGATAATCATAATAATTAAAAATACAGGAATAAGAAGTAGCTGTAAAATATTTCTTAACAACACTCCATTTTCTTTATATAAACGCCATCCAAATAATAAATCCATACTAGAAAATAATGCCATGAAAGCACCAAAATAAAAATAGCTGATTGCTACCATATTTGATCCATAGATATTTATTAAACTTAGAGCAACTACAGATATCACTATTGAAACAATTATTCTAAAAGGAGTCTGTTTCACTCGTACTTTAGGAAAGGTAATATTAAAAACTCGATTTAAAAGCATTTTGATTAAATATTGAAAAACAAAAACTATGCCTAAAATTAGAAAAATATTTCGCCATTCATGGTTTTGCTCTTCAATTTCCACTAAATCTTCAAGAATGAAACGGTATTTTAGATGAAACATTTCACGTGTTTCCCAATTTTGCATAAATAACTCTTGAGATGTATTCTCAAATATTTTTAATTTTATTTCTTGACCTTTAACAACTATTATTAAATCTGCAATAGCCGATAATTGTTCATTGTTTATTTGTGCTATTTCATTTTTTTGTATATGAGTGATAATCGAATCTATATATGCGGGATCGGTTACTTTTTGTACATTAATATAAGCTTTTGATCTTTTGCCATAAAACTTTTCATTTTTTGTTTGGCTATTTTCAAGACCCAGAGTATAAATTGCTTCAACCTGTTGACTCGATACACCTTGTAACGCCATTGATGCATTCTGATATGGATTTTCACTATTATTTGGACTTAATGTAAGTACTGTGATTAAGAGCACAAAACAAGTCGCAATGAGGATAAAAGGATATTGGAGTCGTGGCCAAAAATTCGTCTTTGTATCCACCTCTTCAATTTTTTGTAGTAATTCATCATAAGTTTCTTGCTGTTTACGTAAATTACGAGAAGGATTCTTTAACTTATCGAATTCTGAATCAAAGTTCTGTGACATATGTCTATCCCCTTTCCTCATATATCTTCTGCAATGCCTTTAAAGCTCTAGCAGTATTGTTTGTTACTTGCTTTTCAGAGCATCCAAGAAAATCAGCCGCTTCTTTGACACTCAGCCCATCAATCTTTCGTAAAACAAGAGCTTCTCTATATGGCAGTTTTAATTCTTTAAGTGCCTCATATAAAGTAGCAACTGCTTCTCCCCGTTCTAAAATATCGCTGGGTGTCTCTTTTTCAACCCGATCATCCGTATGTACAAATGGTATAAACTTTACAATTTGCTTGCGTCGAAAATGATCATAGACAAGATTCCTTGCAATACGTTTTATCCAAATTTTCACAACGGCTTCTTCACGAAATGTAGCAAACTGCTTATACGCCCTATAAAATGTTTCTTGTGTCAAATCTTCTGCCAATTCTTTGTGCTGAACCAGATAAAATATGTATTGATAAATCGCATTATTAAGTGTTTGATATAATTGTTGAAATGACATTTTATCCATTTAATCCCTCCTTCTTAACTATAGACGATTGAAGGGGAATTTCTACTCAGTTTTTTGTTTTTTTTAATCTACATTCTCGACTCTTCATTGATCACTACGTTCTACACTTTATCTAAAGTTGAGAAGTAGATTCAAGAAATGATAGAGGTTTTGAGTATAAGCCGTGATTAATTAATCAAGACGTATTTTCATTAGTTAGCTCGTACTATCAAAATCAAGAATAAATGAACAAGTAATAACTATTTATGTTTTCTAACTTTGCTAATGGCTGCGGTAGATTAATAAAGGTTATCGCTTTTTTCTGTCGAATTATAGAACTAGGAAAGTTAAATTAGTTTAATTGGAATCTCGTTTTTACCATCGTAAAATTGGAGAAGTACTATTTGTGCAATTAACTTACTCGATATTAGTACTATCTCACATGATGTAGGGAGGATTTCTTATGATATTTGATAGTCAAGATAAAACAATAACCACTAAAAGGCTTGTACTAAGACTGTTTCAAAAATCTGATGCAATAGCTATTACTAAACTTTGTAATAATTATAATATTTATAAAAATACATTGTACCTACCCTTTCCATACTCTTTACAAGATGCATTAACTTGGATTGAACCTCATTTTAATAACTTTAATGCTAATAAATCATATGAATTTGCCATAACAGATAAGAATACAGGAGAATTATATGGAGCTATCGCGCTATCTAACAATCAACAGTTTAATAATGGTGAAATAGCCTATTGGATTGGTGAAGAATTTTGGGGAAATGGATATGCTACAGAGGCAGCGCAAGCTACTCTACAATTTGCATTTAAAGAAAAACAATACCATAAGGTTTTCGCTCGTTACTTCAATTCAAATCCAGCTTCAGGGAGAGTTATCCAAAAATTAGGTATGAAACAAGAAGGTATATTAGTTGACCATGTGAAGAAAGAAAATCGATATGAAGACCTGGTATATTATGGGATTATTAACTCATGAGGATAATAATCGTATATTTCAAAAGGCTATTTTATGGATATTAAGGAAGGCAAAATAAACACCTACAAATTTGAGGTGTTTATTTTACTAATTAGTGCCTACTCTATTAGAATAATGTCTCCTACGTCCTTTAGATCCGTTAATACATAGTTGATTCTTATAAGCTCCATCAACAATAGTAAGGCTACTTTTTCCCCTACTTAAACAATTTATTATAGTCATTCTCCACTCTAGACTCACTTCCGAATAGTTCTCTCCAATCTTTCAAAGAATAGTTTTAATGTTAATTTTGGTTTTAATTAAAGTGGGTATACTGCAAAAATGTTCATTTTCGCTGAAATCCTATAAGTAAAAAAGGAAATATTCCACCTTACGTCGAAACTGCATTAATAAGAAAAGTTTGAGGAGGTAATATATGCGAAAGAAGATTTTGGTCTTATTTGTTTTTGGTCTTATGTTGCTTACAGCTTGTTCAAATACGAATGGTTTTGTAGAACTCCAACATGCAAAAGCTAATACTGATTCATCTAAGGAAAATGAAAGCAATGCAGAAAATTCAACTCAAACAATAAAAAAGCTTAAAAAAGATATTACTGTTTATAAGATGGAAAAAGAAAACTTCGCAATTATAAGTAACTTATCTAGAGACTTTGTTCAAGCGCAAAAAACAGGCAATCAAAAGCAACTACATGCATTAATGGCAAAGGAATTAACGTTAAAAAATAAAGATAATGGGTTATATGTCATCATAGATAATGTAGATTGGCTTTTATATACGCTTGACGGTAAGAACTATTTAGATGATTGGGTAATTCAAGGATACGATTATAATCACAATAATCAAACATTCAACATCTTTATTAGAGAATTTTATAAAAGTAATAATGTTGAGCTTGTTAGTCCTCCAACATTCCTACATTTAGTATTCAAAAAGATGGACGATGAATGGAAAATCATTAATTTAGAATTCGACGTATAGATTTGAACTGAGATAATGACATAGGGCTACCCCAAAAGTTGTTTTCACCAACTTTTAGGATAGCCCTTTTTATATCTATAAATCAAAATGTAAATTTTCACTTAGCTCTATAGCTAAACATTCCCTTTTACAAAACAAATAATACCCCAGCATTAAATGCTGAGGTATTATTATTTACTCATTATTTACGATAAGAATTGATTAGACTTTGCTGCCATGATTGGAATTTATCCTTATAATGCATAGACTTTTCTTTAAAACCTTGCCATCTACTAGCTGCTTTTTGCTTCATATGAGCAAATCTTAATTTGAAATTGGGTTTGAATTGTGGTTTCTTAAATAGTTTTATCTTACCTGTTTCAAGTTCATCCTCAAGTATTTCAATCGCACGATCTATATTCGCCTCTTTCATTCCTATTCGTAAATCCAAAAGGAGCAAAGGGATCAAACATAGAATCACGAGTACAAGTAAAAACAGAATTACCATTTCTTAATCCCCTCCCATCATAAATTTCTTAATTAACATGTAATTCCCTTTTTTGTATGTCTAAACACATCATTGGAAAGTTCATCATTATTTATTCGTCGAAATTTAGATTATTAGGGCGATTTAGAGTATGGTTAGTGGATGATGACGATTAACATACAAATCATTAATAAGTAAATAATGATTTGTATGCTTAAATACAACTTATATTTTTGTTGTACCTTGGAATCATGGTGTTCACGAATGAATATCCAATCGAAATAAAATTTGCTAAAAATAGCTAATGTTAAGATGGATAATAGTACTAGGATGTTTATAGGCTGAAAATAAAAAGCAAGAAATACAATTGCTAGTAGACAAACAACCACTATAATCAATTGTATAATTCGATCTCGATTTTTTCGTTCTAGTTTTGGAATACTAGGAATAAAAGATAACTTTAACACTAAATATTCGATTAACCTCATTAATGCAGGAATAATATTCACTATTATTGATATATAAAAGGGTTTCATATTTAGTTTAAACAGAAATAAATCGATGAAATCTTCATCAAAATTGCCGGACTTGGTATTAATCTCAAAATAGCGGTCGGTTTCCATGTCCCTTAAAATGGATGGCTCTCCAGGATTTTCATATATTTTAATATGCCATTCCCGTCCATCTCTTGCTTGCAATATTAAATCATTAAAAGGTGAAAGTTCATTCTTATTTATATGCTGAACTTCTTTTAGGTGACTAAAATAATAACTAAATGTTGAAAGTTGTTGTTTATCTTCAATTGTATTCATATCCAAGTAAAGTTTTGAAGCTCTTGCTAAAAAGCTCTCGAAATTTACATCTTTTGACCAATCAACATAATATATGCGTTCTAGCTCTACTGTAGAAGTAAAATTGGTTATTGGTTCAGTAGCTGTTTTAGCTGTTTTTTGTAAAGGGCCATTAAGAGTTGTCAGCAGTAAGATGATACAGACAACAACAGTGGATGCAAGTATAACAGGAACTCGCCAATTCACTTTCTTTGTGGGTATCCTGTCAATCCGATTCGAAAGTTTTTCGAGCGTGTGTAACTTCTCCTGGTGTGAACGCTTTATAGTATTTAATTTCTGTAATTTGTCATCTAAACGATCCATCATCATGACCCCCTTCTTGTAAAATCTTTTTTAGTGCAACGATTGCACGAACTGTGTTGTTTTTAACTTTTGCCTCAGTACATTCAAGGAACTGGGCTGTTTCTTTCACTGAGAGTCCTTCAATTTTACGTAACACAATCGTTTCTCTGTGATTTAATTTCAACTTTCTTAAAGCCCCGTATAGAATCGCCATTTCCTCACCTGTTTCAAGTACTTCAATCGGGGTTTGTTTATCGTCTTGATAATCCACCTTATTTGTAAGAGGTAAGAACTGAATTAATCGCTTTTTGCGATAATGATCATAGACAAGGTTTCTTGCAATTCGCTTTAGCCAAGTAGTGATTGTGGCTTCAATCCGGAACGTTTGAAATTGCTTAAATGCATTGAAAAACGTTTCCTGCGTCAAATCTTCGGCAAGTTCCTTATTATTAACCATAAAAAATATGTATTTATAAATGCCATCACTATGTAAAATATAGAGCTGTTTAAACGGTTCCTGCATAAGCAAATTCCCCCTTTCATTAATAGACGAACGACTTTGCATTTGGAATCAATTAAACTTTAAAATATGTAATCTTTGTATAAAATAAGGCGTGCACAAATTTGCAATAGAATCTTTAAATCATAGCAAATAAAAAGAAACTATTTTGAACCAAAACCGTTCAAAAATGTTTCTTCCAAATGAACTGTTAAATTAGTTTTATAAAAAGAAAATATTTGTTAAGAAAACAATATTGTACTATCTATGCCATTATTAAATCGATTTAGCCATTGTTATATTCGTAATTTCATAGCCTAACTTCTCATATAATCCTCGTGCAATTTTGTTATGACCAAATACGTGAAGTCCAATTTTGGTTATTCTTAGCTTTTTAGCAATAATTTCGGTTTCTTTCATAGCTTGCTTACCATATCCTTGCCCTTGATGTGGCTCATAAATGATAAAGTCGTAAATAAAGCCTTCATTTGGATTTATAGCTGATGTTTGAGCAATCCAAATCATTCCTACTAATTGTTGGTTGTGAAAGATTGAAAATAAATGATTCTGCTCTGATTTCTCATCTTTTGGTAATAGTCGAGCAAATTCTTTTTTAGATAGATCAATTGCTTCATCTTCACTCCAATTGCCTGAAGTCACTTTGTCTTTTGCAAAGTCTTCAATAGCAAAAGACAGATACTGCTTAAACTCTTCTTGATTCATCGGTTTTAATGTAATCACTTTATTACCTCCTAATATTTTGATGATTCTACTTTTTTTATCATAGCATATGTAAATAATATAAAAGTAAACCGAAGAACATTATTTGAAGGCAGAACTTAGCTACACATTGAAATGCTTACATAAAAAAAGAGTGACTAATGTCAGCTCTCTTTTAAATAGATTCTACTTTTAATAGGTTCATATTCTAACAGCATTCCTTCATATACCTCTTCAAATCCTGGTAAATTTCTAAAATCATTTGGTGTAAGTAATGATGTTCTTTTATCCCAAAAAATAACACCAGCTCTATTTAATACTTCTCCCACAAACTGAGAGCAAAAAAAGGAATTCCGGGGTTCAATAGGTTCATTAAATGCCACACCCACTATTCCTAGTAAATTATAATTATACAGGTTTTTATTTTTCTCAAATTTATCTATTATATTCTTCAATTTTTCTATTTTTTCTTCATCCACTTCAAATTTATATAGAACGCATTTTGTTTGTGGGAATGCTCTATATGTACCTTCTAATACATCTTCTTTCACAAACCCACTATTTATAGGGTTTCTTGGATGCCTTCTTCCGAAACTGTACATTTCATTTAAATTTATATCAAAAGCGATGGATGCGTGATTGTAAGGAGCTTTTGTGTATTGCTTAATTGTTTTTGAAAAAAGAGTTCCCGTATCAGTTAATAAAATATAAATATATTTCTTTTTCAAATTGAATTTCCTCCAATCCTTCTCTACACCCTTTAGAGTATTAGTGTCTTTATTATAAATACGAAATCTTAAAAATACCTTAAGTCAATTAAAAGAATCCTTAAATTAAACTTGTAAAATTCAGATTATGATACTATCGAATTTATCTTTCTGGTGTGTTTGTGAACAAAGAACAAAATTTCTTAAAATCTTCTCATTTAATTTATATATTTTGATATTCTATGTGGTTGGTTGAAGTTGTAAGACTCCAGTCATGTTATTTCATTAACGAGCAAATAAAAGTAAGTCACGTGTAGATTTGAATCAAAGTTTAACTGTTTATAGGAAAGTCGTACCGTTTTGAATAGATGAATAAGAATTATCACTGGTGCTTGGTAATAAATATTGAATTATTTTTCAAACATCGATTTAGCTGCATATAAAAAGAACCTATTTTGAACAAAGTTTGATCAAAATAGGTTCTGATTTATTGCTATTCTTATTAAAATACAATTTAATAAATTCACGAACAAAGAAAAATGCTTAAAAAATGCTGTTTTCCGGGCAGCCAGAGAAAATCTGGTTGCCCTTGGGTGATTTTTATTAAGCTCTCACACAAAGCAGCTAACTTCCACTTTCTTAAACTTGAAACGGCTGTTTTTCATCATAATATTCGACTAAGACCACTCAAACTGTTTAATAATATCCTTTTTTAGTTTATCCAAGGGTTTTCTACCAATTAGCGAAAAGGAATCAATGCCATAAATAGAATCTTTCAATTGCATTAATATAATATTCATTGTCTCTTTATTTAGATTTTCGCCGATGAATGATAGTCGGATATGGTCTTCTAAAAGACTACTTGCACATGATTTTCATACATCACATTTAAATAGATTTCCGCAAATCCCCCCCTATATCTCCAGCTGTAGGAACCGTTAGGTAATACTACCAAATTCTACCTTATTTCTTCGGAGTTTCTACTTCAGAAACAGGTGTCCTAAAGTCAGAGCTTGCTTCGTTGTTTCGCTTATCGCTTCTGCTGTATTTGCTGAAAGCGGTGTAGCTGCTGATTCAACATTCACTACTTCGACTTCTTCTGATACATCAATTTCCAATTTTTTATTGTTTGCCGACTCAAAATGTTGAGCGATTCCGCGCGTTTGGTATTTTAAACAGTAGTGCAAGTTCTAAGCAATTCGAATGACTAACTCGGTACTGGAAATAATCTCCAATACCAATCATTTATTCAAAAATTCTAGCTGCTTTTTAGCAATATCTCTTGTAAGTTTTCCCAACATAAAGTTTTTATCATCTTCTACCCTCGGATAAATGGCACTTAGTAAATCTTCTTCATTTATAAAAACTAAATCAAAAGTATTTAATAAAGTGCTTAAATAAACTTTATTATATATATGACTTTTTCTAATTATAGATTTCACATAATTTTTATGATATTTATTGTAAAATTTTTCAATACCAAAATCCTTTATATTCCCTTTAATTTTAGTTTCTTTTAATATATCAACTGGATTAACATTAATTTTAATATCAAATTCTGTGCTATTCCCTACGAACATTTCATAATAATCAATTTCACTATTTTTATTTTCAATTTTTTTTGATTTCTTCACGTTAGTAACATCAATTACAAATTCAATTTTATCAGCTATTTTTTTTTCATATGGTGAATAATTTTTTTTGAGTGTAAATTCCTTTGTTGATTTCAAATCAGAATTACATACTTTACAAGCTGGAACTAAATTAAAAATTGATACTGACAAAAAAGGATATGTAGCTTTGTCAAAAAAATGGTCTAAAGTTGCCCTAGTTTTTTTTCCTTTATCATTGTATAAAAATATAAACTGTGAACTACAATAAGGACATATAGATATATTCAGTTCATTTAAAAATAAATAGGCATTCCAATTTGTAGAGGAATAAAAATATTTATATTCCCCTTCAAAAATCTCTTTCATCTCCAACAACATACGACGTTCTTTTTTCCCAATCCACCTATCACGACCTCTTACTTTTTTGATTTCTTCATTATCGTTTAGTCTAAATTTTCCCATCATTTTTTCATACTCAAAAATTATATTGTTTAAGGTATTTAAATCCCCTAATATAATTTCCTTGAATTTTTTTCTTAGATGTAAATAAATATTCTTTATATCTAAATCACTCTCATTATCAGTCAGTTTTTCAAACTGTTTATACAGTCTTTCTTCATTTGAAGCATTTTCTCCAAACACCCAACCCTCATGCAGATCTAGGATTTTTTGAGTGATTTCCAGTTCAATCATTCTTCCATCCTCATTTTCTTTAAAAGTTGAATTTCGGTTTCTAAATTATTTATTCTTTCGTCAATTGCACTATTTGAACCTAAGTCTACTTTATCTTTAAATATTCCAATCAGCTTATTTCTAACTAAAGGTTCACCTATATTATCAATAAAAGCCTCATATCGAGATTTATTATTAGCTACATATTTAGGTGTGGAACTAATAATTTCTCTAGTAATCATATTAATTTGATTTTTTCCGTACCTTCCAATTAAACCATCTTTTAAAAAAAATGAATTTGCAAATAACTCTAATATATTTGCACCTAATGTACGAGGACTCCCCTCTAGATTAATAGAATCTTTTCCTCCTACAAACAAAACATTAGAATTGGGGAAATCTGATAATACCAGAGGAGAATGAGTCGTGAGAATTAATTGTACTTTTTCTTTGAATGTTACTTTTAAAAATTGAATAAAATAGTATAGCCAATCTTTTTGCCATTGAGGATGAAAGTATAAATCACCTTCATCAATTAATAATAAGTAACTATTATCATTCACATCTTTTATTTGTAAATCTTTAAAAGTACTGTATATTCGCCCAAATAAACTTAATAATCCATGTTCTCCACTACTTAATTGGGTCCATGCAAAATTAAATAGTTGATTATTTCCAAAAACATCTTCATGATTTTTTATTAATTCTTTGATATCTTCTGAAGTACTTATATATGCATTATTTTTACTTGGTGTATCCAATTCCAAATCGTAATTTAAATATGTAAATTTAATTTCTGATACTTTTTCGGCAAAACACTTTATATCATCGGATATTTTAATTAATTTTATTTTCAAATCTTTTATTGATTGTAGATCAGCTGATGAATATTCATGCAAATACATTTCTACTAAAAACGGTAAAAAACTGAATATATCATCTTCTCTATATTCCCCGGTAATCTCCAGAATTTCTCTTGCATCTTCTAACATAGAAAAAGAAGTTTCTTCATACATATAAGTTACATAGGGAATCTCCTCATAAAAGTTTATAAAGTGCTGTCTTATTTCTAAATCAATTAAATATAAATATTTTTTTAATAGATTTTCTAAAATTTCTATTTGAAATTCATCAAGATTACTTTTTGGGATAAAACCAAAGAAATCTTTTATTACATCTCCCTCAAAAAAGACTTCGACAAATTCATAAAAATCATCGATATCAATGTCTAAGAACATTTCACTTTCAATTAATTTAACATTTATGTAATCGGGTATTTTTATTATCTCTAACAATTCAAAACTATTAATAAAGTCATAAATAAAATAAATTTGTTTTTCAAATTCTTTATTTAAAAATTCGACTACATTCTCACTTTCCAACAGCAGGTTATTAGTTGATATATCATTACAAAAGAATGTATCTTCCACGTATCTATCATCTTCAAACGAATCAGAACTTACTAATTTTTCAACACCTCTCATATATCTTACATCAAACACATTAGTAAAAAAAATTGCTTTAGGCATATTATGTTTTTGTGTTTTGAAATCTTTTACATTAAACCTAAATTCTACCTCTTTGTTTTTCTGTACCACATTAGATTCTTCATCCCTATCACCGATTTTTTTAATAACAATTTCATCATTCTGACTTTCCACATTTACCTTTTGATCTTCTTTAGTAATATTTTGAATGATGATTCTATCCGAACCATCATTAAACACAATCAAGTATTTTGTACTAAATAAGTCATTTTTAATAAAATCGAGAATAAAATCTATAATTGTTGATTTCCCAACACCATTTTCACCGACTATTGCCGTAATATCAATTCCAGTATTTTCGATATCTGAAAAATACCATTCAATATAATTACTATCTTTATCAACTTTTAATACATTATTTTCACTCTCGAAAGAATACTTAAATTGACTTCCGAGGTTGGCCTGGAAATCTGTTAATTGTTTATATTTAGCAAACCATAAAAATTCTAATTTCATTACTCTCCCCCCATTTCACATACTTTCATCCTAATATTTCGGAAACATTAACCTTTTAAAATCCTAATAGTTGATTTTTAGTTACCTTTTTTAACTCACCTAACTTCGCTGAGCGTCCTGGATGACGAGGATCTCCGTGCTCAGTAAATAATGTTTTAACATTTTTCATTTCAAACACATATTTCTCAATATTTTCATCATCTATTAAACCTAGAATTCTATTTGCTTCTTTATAATATAAAATATTGTGAATTGTCTTCACTTCCGGCTTTCCCCAAGCTAAAACAAGAAAATCAGTATCTTCAATTATCAGTTTTATTTTTGATTCATTCAAATCTAGTAGCTTTTCTAAATTATTTCCTTCATGTAACTCTCTTATTTTAGAAAGAGCCATTTTAGTATTACTAGCATACATTGGGAATATATTACAAATTGTTAAATCTTTTATCTTTTCCCCATTCTTCTCATAGTCATAGAAAAAATTAATTAATTTGTCTATTGTCGGATCAGAAATTATTAAATTTGCTTGCGATGGATTCATCATTATTACAGTTACTGATAATCCTTCTAATCTATTTAAAAATGGTATTTTTAAAGAATATCTAACATCTATATTTGATGTATCATCTAATTCAATTCTTGTTATGTCTACTTTGGTTATATCATATAACATTATTACTCAAACCTTTCTTTCTACATATCGATTTTACAAACTGTATTTATAATACCATGTTTTCCATTTGTATCACTTTCTATATTACTACTAAATAACTCATTAGATAATACTAAAAACCTACTACAAAAAAGAGCGTAAGCCCGTAATCAAATAAGTATATAAACAACCAGGCACCTCCGATAAACGTATATATCTGAAGAAGGTGCCTCTCTCTATGCTAACGAACAAACTAACCATTGTCCCCGTGACACTAAACTTACCACTGACGAATCTTCATCAACAATTCCCTCTAACCTTATCAATATATTACATGAGTTGAACGAGCGGGCATTATAGAATCCGTAAGTGAATTACATGATGCCTATTCATTTGAAAAATTTTAAAAAGTTCAAAATATTAGTTCCTATTTCTTGGAGAAAAAGTAATTATATTTCCCCAAAATAAAATTATTTAGTTGTCTACAATTTATTGTACAAGGGAGTTAAAAGAGTACAAAAAAGTATCGCATCTTGATTTGGGCATTAGGGTCCATCTTCTCCCAAGGTACCAACTCATGTGGTTTTATTTCTAATTCAATAGCTTCCTTAACAGTAATGTGAAATGAAAATAAAGTTATTTAACTTTAAAAGCTTAAACAAGCATAACCCCGTTCGAATTTAGGACGGGGTTAAAAATAAAGTTGTTTAACTTTTAATTTAAGAAACTTCACGATACTAAAAAATATAATAATAAAGTCATTTAAAAATCTAAGTTTTATTGAACAATCGCGTCCTATTCTGGAATAAGCTATGTTTTCATGAGGTCAATTTAATTGATTAAGGCCCCTCATTAGGTGGATTCAAATAATGTGCAGCAAAATCCTCTTTGTAAGGAGCGTTAGACTTAAGAATTCTTTCAGTAGCTTCTTTTGTATCATAAGTAGTGACCTTTAATTCAACATTTGGACCTAATAAAGCCCAACAAGCACCGTTGGCTCGGCTCTGTAATCCCACACTTCCTGCGTTGATAAGCCGTTTGTTATCAACAGAGCGATCAAATTGAATATGTGTATGATCACAAACAATAATATCTTGAGTTACATTTTCAATCATGGGTCGAATTTCATTTTCAGGAGTATCTATTTGAATAGCCTCTTCATCACTGCGAGGAGATCCATGTACAAATAATATTTCGCCCAAACCATCTATGTTGAAGGTTGTTTCTTCAGGGAAACTCTTTAGGAATTTTATCTGTTCTTCCGTTAATTGATCCGCACACCAGTGGTTTAACTCTGCTGTAAATTCGTCCAATCCCTTTTCTTTCCCATAACGATATGAAACCTCACGGTCAGCGTTACCTTTAATGAAAGTAAACTCATCTTTATAATCCATTAAAATATCCATCACCTGACGTGGTTCGGGTCCCCAAGCTAAATCTCCACCTACTATAACCCTATCAACATTAGCCTTCTTAATCTCCTCTAAAACAGCTTTTAATGCTGAATAATTCCCATGAATATCGTAAATAGCAGCTACACGCATTTAAAACATTCCCCCTCTAAAGTAGATTATTTACTTTTAACATTAATATACGAAATACATAGTAAAAACGATTCGTCTATTCTTCTACAATATGGCCCTTTAATGGAGGAAGGCGCATTCCTTAATAAAGAAATGCGCCCTATCCTGGAATAACACAACCTTTTAGAAAGATTTTGATTCCTTATTTAACAATTGCACGTGTTAATTTAACTTTACATTTTATTTGGCGCAGAAATACCTAATCAACATAGCGCTCTTTCAATATAATTGCTACGCAAAAAGCGAATGAGAGTTTCATTTGCTTCCACTCATCGTCGACTAAATTTTCGTATGTGCATACTACTTATTAAATGCACGTGCTAACTGCAAGCTGAAGTTCGCGATTTGTGATGGATCAGCTTGTTCAAATGATTTTTGAACAATGACTGGGTACTGCTCAAGTAGCTGGATTACCGACCACGCATATTTTCCTAAAGCGTCAAACTGTAGTGCCTGCTCTTTAAATTCACCTTTTTCAAGTAGCGATGTAATTCGCACAAATGTGTACTGCACATAAGGACCTGTTTCTCCCTCAAAGTTCATCATTTGTTCTAATGAAAATTCAATATCATTTAAGCGATCATTTTTTAAATCATTAAAGATTACCGCACCAACACCGCCCTGTTTCTCTAGTGGTATGCCCATATCAACAAGTGTCTTCATAAATGTAAGACGAAGTTGAGATAATTTTATTCCATATTGTGTTAACAATGATTGAATCTAACGAGCGCTTATATGTTTGTATAAAGATGATAAAAACAATGCTTCAAGATTGTTTTTTCCCTGATCTAAATACTCTTTGATTGCTTTGCAAATTCTACTGCTAAGTGAAACAATTCAATTGCAACTATTTTTATACCCACGCACTTTTATTGTCCCTTTACCTTCATAAAGATACACATCATTACGGTCAAGCGTCACCAATTCACTTAGACGTAATCCGAGCATCATTTCACAATTCGTTCCAATAATTTCTCTATTAATTTTAAACTTCAAGCGGTATTTCTCCTCTTACCTCAACCCATTCTTGTCCAAAATCTTCTTGTTCAGTAATACCTAATGCCATTTTTATTGCTCTTATAGCCCCAACCGTATTATCCTCAATATTCCAACTAGAAACTAATTTGTATGCTGATAAAGGTTTACCTAATGAAGAATCATACTGATAATCATGTTGACTTTCAAAGTTTCTTTCCATAATAAAGCGATTTGCTCTAGTACTACCGTTATTGTTATGTAGTACAATCTCTTCATATATTTTTGTGTTAAGTGTCCAGGCTGCGGATTTATTTCCATTTAAATTATATTTATTATCTAAATCATGGATTACGAAATACTTAATATCAAAATGTCTAAGAACTTTTTGAAAAGAAGGAATATTCATCTTAGAACCACAGTTTACAACCAGTGGTACATCCTTTATATCTAAAACTTTACTTTCTACAAATTTATTAAGTAATTCTCTAAATACTACTGTTTCAGTATCACCTTCAACTAAAATAACATTATTAGAAAAGAAAGCCTCACAAACATATGGGTTAAATGTGTTGAGCATTTTCATTTTTTCCTTTTCATCATCTTTGAACAAATTAGATTTGACTTGATGTACTATTGATCCATCATCAGTAGCAACTACTCGTAATAAAGTAGTATGATTTCTACTTAAATCAACCATGATAGGCGAATGGGTAGCCGTCATTATCTGGAATTCCGAATGTTCAGCAAGATTGTATAATACATCCGCAAACATTCTAACCGATTGTGGATGTAAAAAAAGCTCTGGTTCCTCAATTAATAACATCTTAGATTTACTTCCTAATTCGTGAGTGGATAACAAACCATCTATAATTTCTTCATTTCTAGTTTTTTTTGCTTTAGACATTTCTATAAAAACGTCATTTAGTCCTCTAATGGTGTTGAACAAAAATTGTCTTCTAATCCCATGTCCATGATTATTCATTTGTACTGAAAAACTATCACTTTCCGAAAAATTTATGTCTGTATCAATAAAATCAGAAAGTTTCTTACCCAAATTGGCTTTTTCATTCCCATATAGAGATACCTTCAAATTCGGAAAGGTATCATTCATTAATTCTGTAAGCTTCGTTTGAATTTTCTGAGAATAATCATCTGCAATTATATCTTTTCTTAATTCCTCAAGTTCCTTTTCCAATAACTTATACCTTACAGACTCAGCTGCTCTTACTAATACTTTATCCTTTATTAACTTTTGCACACTGTCTAGAATCATTTCCACCGAATCTAACCCTCTCAACCATACGGGTGTAGGACAAGCAAATTGTAATAGACTATCAAAACCTCCTCCTCCCCCAACTTCCCATTTGTTCAATTCATAATTATATGTATGCTTTTGCCCTCCCCTGTTTTCTTTAGTCCACACTTTTTTAAACCTAGCAATTTTAGTATCTTTGCACAATGATTTCTTCATAGCTTGCATTTCTTCATCCACTTGATTCTCGGCCTTTATCCAAGCCTCTATTTCAATTGGTAAATCTAAATTTTTATAAAAATCATCGTCTAAAGCATTTTTTCCACTAATCACAAAATATTCATACGCAGATAATATTGATGATTTTCCAACATTATTTTGGCCTATTAAATTAATTACATTTGTGTCTTCTAAATCAATCACAACACCTGGATTATTTTCACTACTACCTATTGACCTAAAATTAGTAATTAAAAGCTTGATAATTTTCATTTTAATCTCTCCATTCAATACATTAATTTTTCCGAAGTGTATTCTAGGTGTAAACTTCCAAATTAAATACTATACCAATAATTACTTTTTTGGAATTAATTTAATAAAAAAAGAAACGATAGTTCATCCATCGTTTCCACATCATCAAAAATTTTCATTCTGAATAATCGGTTTATTATATACAAAAACAAACAGCTCAACAATCTTTTACTAAAGCACCCGTTTGTATTATAAGGCCAGCCATAGAAATTAAAATGCCCTTATGGAAACGCTATTGTAAATCAATATATAAGGGCGTAAATTTGTGCAAAATGACTACTATAACATCATTTACCATACGTAGCAAATACCTCAGTAGCAATCTTTAAAATCAAATGAATTTCAGCTTCACTTCTGCTATCTATAAGGTTTTGTAGTAACATAATCAAATCTTTCTTCTCATAATATTTACTATTAATATGTATATTGTTGTAATTAAAAATAGCACTTGGCACTTCTTCTAATCCGTCAATAATTTTTTGTAGCGTTTGCAATGTTATATTTCTGTCGCCTCTTTCAACACCTGCTAAATAAGATGTGTGCAGCCCACATTTCTCTGCTAATTCTTCTTGAGTTAGTTTTTTCAACTTTCGAATGTCTTTTATATTACCGCCAACCAATTTTACTAAGCTATCCACAAAATCACCTCACATTAAGACTATGTGAGGTTTCAAACGTCCAACATAGATTAGGTGGTATTAAAGAATATATAAATGAAACAGACAGTACATTAAACGTCCCATTTTTAGCAATTCATTATTTAGATGATGACGAAGAGATTAAGTTTTTTGACGTAATAAATACTAAAGCTAAAGGGATTGGTACATCATTAAGTCGTTACCTAAACAGAAATAATGATGATATTAGCTGGGTTGTAACTAATTTAATTCTTAAGCCTGAAAGTCCGTTTTTCAATAAAGGAACCTTAATCGGGAAAAGGACTAAAGAAAAAAATATAACACAATAAAAGAAGTTGCTCTTATTGATGTATCTTCTAAAAATAAAGCACCAATTATATACTCAAAGAGATTTGGGGAATAGCAATATTCTCATTTCACAATAACCTGAATTTAAAAAGCATCACTTGATATTCAAGGGATGCTCAGTTCAAGTTAAACACAATTCAATTATTTGTGGTAATGCTAACATGTAATAAAATTGGCAGATTACTCTATAGGTAGTGACCGATGACATTATAGAATTGAAGTTAACAATTAATTCCCGTTCATATTCTGCAGCCTTTGAGGCATTTAATACTCCTGAATAGTATTAGAAACACTCGTTAAATTGAGCAAGCGTCTGGAGAACACTAAGTTGTTTTATTTTAAAGCCGATTGCCTAGTGTAAATCTTGAGAAAGTCGGACCATATCTATACATTGAATACCATTTTCAAAAATTGGCTCTGAATAATGACGGATAAAGAAGTCTCTATCTACATGTGTGATACGGAATCCACATTTTTGGTAAAGAGCAATTTGTGAAATGCTCGAATTGCCTGTTCCAACATCTATTGTTTTATATTCTTTTGACTTGGCAGTAGCAATGGAATGCTGAATTAGAATTTTACCTAAGCCTTTTCCTTGTTGGTCTTCGTGAATAGAAACATTCACTAACTCCGCAGTTTCGGGACGTGTAGGGATTAAAACGTATACACCAATAATGCTATCTTCATCCTCCATCACAAAGCATTCACCTCTTTGTAAATACTCTAATACAATCTCTTCGGAAGGATCGGCTTGTAACAACAAATCCATTGGTATATTGTCTGTTGCAACTAATCTTCTTATTTTCATAATACTCACCTTCATTTTTAATTTTATCCTGCACTTAACTTTACATTTTAATTGTAACTTATTTCATGAAATTAAAGTGATTAACATTTATATGTTTATTCAATTTTGAATGATTGAGTATTGTTTTCTATTTCGAGATCCAATAAGTGTGAGTTTGGTTCGAAGTAGGGGAATAAGTTTAATATATTGATGACTCCGTATTGAAATTGCCTACTATCTCTGAAAAAAGAACAAACTTTATTTACCGTTGGATCGGAATGTTCTCTACTTGCGTTATTAGGATTCATCATTATAATTGTCGCGCTTGATTTTGACTGAAGCGGAGTTTTAAGTTGCAAAAAATAACGTATAGTATTATCTGCTTCGGAATAAATATTAGAGACTATGATTTTTTCTGGGTATGAATATTTTTTATTTTTATTCATGTTTAACAATCCCTTCTTCATCTTTTGCATGTTAATATAATATACCCTCTTTTTGAAGTTCAACATTCACTTTATTGATTTTTTCATTTGTTTCGTCAATCTGGATCTTAATATATGGATTAGGAGATCTAGGATCGATGGCAGCTGTGTAGACATACGCCTTATCCCTTAATAATTTGGATGAGATTTCTGAAACTTCATTGAAAATTAAATGGACGGATTTATTCATTTTGGAGTTCTAACTTCAAATCCAGAAAACACCTTTGCTTGAGTTTGATAGTCATTTAGACAGATTTCTCATCATATATCATTATGTATGTTTTTATCCCACGAGTAATCTAAAGAAAGGAGTTTATGAAATGGATAATCCGAACGAAAATATAGAAGAAAATATACCCCAGCCTATCCGAAGTAACGGCGAAGGAGGATATGATACTGGACCCAGAGATATTATGCGGGATCTTGAAAACCCAGATATGTTAGTTCCACCGAAGACAGATGCTGATTTACTCCCTAATATGCGTTTTTCATTCTCAGACACCTCTATGACGTTAAATCATGGTGGGTGGTCAAGAGAGATTACTGTTAGAGAATTGCCCATAGCGACTACTCTTGCTGGTGTAAATATGAGCTTGACGGCTGGTGGTGTTCGAGAATTACATTGGCATCAACAAGCAGAATGGTCTTTTATGATATCCGGTCATGCACGAATTACATCCATTGATTCAGAAGGTCGTAACTTTATTGCTGATGTTGGCCCAGGTGATCTTTGGTACTTCCCACCCGGACTACCACATTCAATCCAAGGGTTGGAACACTGTGAATTCCTACTCGTATTCGATGACGGCGCTTTTTCAGACTTGAATACTTTATCCATCTCAGATTGGTTTGCTCACACGTCAAAAAATGTATTGTCTGCTAATTTCGGAGTCCCTATTAGTGCATTTGACAATATACCATCAAAGCAGGTGTATATATTTCAAGACAAGGTTCCAGGTCCCCTACAAAGTGAAAAGGTACAATCCCCTTACGGAACGATTCCTGAAACGTTCAAGCACAAGTTATTAGCGCAAAAACCAATGCAAATACCTGGGGCACTGTACGTATAGTAGACTCTTCAAACTTTCCTATCTCAAAAAAAATCGCTGCGGCCCTTGTCAAGATTGAACCGGGTGCAATGAGAGAACTGCATTGGCATCCAAATAATGACGAGTGGCAGTATTACCTGTCTGGACAGGGACGCATGACGGTATTTAGTGGCAAAGGTATAGCTCGAACATTCGATTATCGTGCTGGAGATGTCGGTTATGTGCCATTTGCTAATGGACACTATATTCAAAATACCGGTACTGAAAGTTTGTGGTTTTTGGAAATGTTCAAGAGTGATCGGTTTGCTTATGTGTCTTTAAACCAATGGATGGCACTTACCCCTTCTGAACTAGTAGCTGACAATTTGCATGTTGGACCAGAACTATTAAATGCCCTAAGAAAAGTAAAATATCCTGGTGTTAAGTTCCCTGGATTTTCTTACTATCCTAGATAGCTGTGAATGGTTATTTATTATAAAACAACTTGATAGTATAAAAAATTATATTTCTATCAATTTAATCTCTATTTATCCTTGTATTTATTATGAATTATTACCTTTAAATAATTTAAGTAATTGATAACCATCTGAAGTTAGTCCTGCATACGGTTTAAGCCAGTTTGGATAGCGAAATGGAATAATCGTACTGATAAACAGAACGAAATTAATAATTGTCATTCCTTTAAAAAAGTTTTTAGGTTCAAAATGTGAAAATCCAACCATTAAAAAGTATGAGGCACTAAATAGCAATAAAGAAACGATTGGTCCTCCTATTAACATTATTGTAAATTGAACTTTCGTTAACTTGTTTTTATTTACAGTACAGAACCCAAAATATGCCCAATTGATATGAAAGTGTATTCTTCCAAATCGAAAGTTTTCATTATTGGAGTCATTATCTGAACCGAGATAGACATGCGCTTCTTCATTTGAGGATATTACTACACCTAGTGCATGACCTATTTCATGAAGCAGTACAGATAAAGGAATTCCTATTAAATAGAAAAGTATAAAGGAAATCATCATTCTAAATCACCTCTAAATTCTTATGAATTTTAATGTTCTATAATCTATTATTATTTCAATTATTCTACTCAGAAATCCCTATAGAAACTATAATGTCATATATTGTGTGGGTGTAAAATGCAAGGATAGGCGGGCAAAACATATTTGCTCTCTATCCTTTTCTTGTATTTCAATTGAACTCATTTACTACAACAAAATCATTTATCAATAAGATGTTAATTCTATCTTTTTAGTAGCTATAACATTAACAAAATATTCATTATGGTCTACACCAATAATAGTAGGTTGATATTTCTTTATCGCATCTATCAGCTGATTAATTACGAATATATCTAAATAATTGGTTACCTCATCCCAAATAAACAACTCATTTTCTCCTAATAGTGCATTTGCTAAGAAGACTTTTTTCTGTTCACCAGCGCTCCAATTTAAGTGGTGGGTTTTGATTTCATAATTACAGTAAAACGACCTTAATCGGATATAAATATTGATTTTAGTATAGGGTCAATTGTAGCTTTAGAATTAATTTTATTTTTTATAATTATAAAACAACCACTGCACTTCCACTTGGAATTACATATATTAATCCGCCGAAGCTAATATCCTTTTAAACCTTTCAAAAAACTTAGAAGGTTTTTTTGTGCCTTTGTCATTTTCAATTACCTCTGGATTATGATAAGGTAGGTTAATTTGTGACCAATCAAATCCTTCATTTGTACATTTGATAAACAAATCATAGGCTTCCCCATCAAAAGGAAACATCGTTACTCTCGACTCTTCATTTTCTAAAGCAACTTCAATCGCCTCTTTTATTCCTAGTAATGCAGAACGATTCGCAACCATATAAGCATTTCCATGCCACATTTGTTGACCGAATAAATGACAAAAATACGATTCATCTTCCGTATTTTCTTTTTTGAACAATTGATTTAACTTCTGCTCTGTCTGTTCATGGTTATGAACATCTAAATATACGTCAATGCTAAGCTCTTCTGCGTTTTTTTCCTTAAGATGAGAAACAAATTGTTCATATATATCATTGTTTTCAATAAAAAGATACGAATCAATGCCGATTTCGTCCTCTAATAGACATGCAAAGCTATAAATTTGTATTCCATTACGTTCATAAAGATACTGGATTACATTATTAGATATTTCCGTAGATTGAATGAGGGTAAAACGATTTGATTTCTCTCTCATTTTCAAATGGCTTCTTAACCCATTGTTACCTGAAAGACTAAATGCGGTAAATAGAGTATTTCCCATATTAATCACTCCCATTTTTCGTGTTAATTAAATACTACAAGAATAATTAACATTGTTAATACACTCCTTGATCACCCTAAAAGTCCTTTTGTTTAAGTACATTTCATCACTATCTCCACATCAAGTTTAACATAAATATACAATAAAAAATCACCTCTAATATAAACGAAAGAGGTGATTTTTATCGAACTTTACAAGACTTTTAGAGTTAGTTTAACCTTATCTTTTAATCATTAATTTCTCTAACTCATTTATAACTGCAGGTAATTCTGCATTCATTTCAAATAACGCAGCTGTACAATAGACACCCTCGATAAACGAGACGTCCATAATCTCAATTTCTTTCTCTGAGAGTTCCGCAGCCATTTCAAGATTCATTTTGGCACTACCTAAATCATAAAAAGCGAACAGTTGATCACATGTATTTTCTTCAATTGCCTGTTGAACTGTTTCAAAGTTTGTGCCAATATCACCATCTATTGTACCTCCAACATACGTGATAGACACATTTGGTGCAACTTGGTGTATTAGGTCATATAAACCTTTTGCGATATCCTTACTATGTGACACTAGGACCATACCGATATTAGTCGCCATTAAAATCACCTGCTTCTAAAAGTGCTTCAAAAAACAGTTTAGAGGAAGCAGCACCTGGATCTACTTCGTTAATAGATCTCTCTCCTAAGAAGGATGCCCTGCCTTTAGTTGCCTTCAATTCATTGGACTTTGTAAGAGCTATTATTAATGTTGCAGTTGTTAGCTCACCTTTTTCTAAGGATTCAATAGCTGGTGCCCATAAATCTAGCATTGTTTTCTGGCCGACATCTGATTTTCCTCGTTTTTTTATCCCATCAAATCCAGCTTTGATTACATTTATTAAATCATCATGCTTTAACTCTTCTTTCGTGCCAATAGCTTTTGCCATTTCAAGAAATGCCGTACCATATAGGGGCCCTGATGCTCCACCTACCCCACTAATCCATTTCATCGCAGCATGCTTGAATACTTCTGCTAAAAGAACAGGTGACGTCTCTTGCCATGAAGAGAGTAATTGTTGCGCTCCCCTTGCCATGTTCATGCCGTGGTCTCCATCACCAATTATACGATCGTATTCACTTAATTGTTCTTTATCTTGAATCACTTTTTCTGCAAATAAAGTGAACCATTTTTGTGCCAACTCTTTTGTTATGATCAATAGAAACTCCCCTTTACCAAGCAGGCGCTAGAGTACTTTCAGTTAAATATTCAAGCCATTTCACATCTTCTAATTGTAATAATGTTAATGAAACACCTGCCATATCTATAGCAGTCATGTAATTCCCAACTTTTTTAAATTGTACTTTGTAGCCTTTTTCTTGCAATATATTTAAACAATCATGTGCAAAGATATATTGCTCCATAAGTGGCGTAGCACCCATACCATTGATAAGTACAGCAAGCGTTTGATCTGTCGTCCATTTGGTTTCCACTTCAATTTTATGAATTAACTCTTCTGCAATTTCACGAGAAGTTTTGATTTTTTCACGGCTATAACCGGGTTCTCCGTGTATTCCAATACCAAATTCCATTTCATCTTCTTCTAAGTCAAAACCAGGTTTACCAACCTCAGGAACAATGGCAGGTTTTATAGCAACGCCAACAGTTGCAAGATGTGCGACGACATTTTCTGCTAGCGTTTTAATTTCTTTAAGAGAAGCCCCTTTTTCTGCGGCTGCACCGATAATTTTATGCACAAGTATTGTGCCGGCAACTCCACGACGCCCCTCTGTATAGCTACTATCGAATACAGCAACATCATCATTGACTATAACGTAGTCTACTGCAATACCTTCTAACTCTGCCAGATCCTTTGCCATTTCAAAATTCATGCAATCCCCACTATAATTCTTAATGACAAGGAAAACACCTAAGCCTTGATCTGCAGCTTTTATAGCACTAAATACTTGATCGGGAGTAGGAGAGGTAAAAACATGTCCACATACCGCCGCATCTAGCATCCCTTGACCAACAAAACCCGCATGTGCAGGCTCATGCCCACTACCACCACCACTAATGATGCCGACTTTATTAGATGTAAATTGAGAGCGTGTTATGACATGTGTATCTTCTAAATACGTCACATCATCATGCACTAACTTGTAACCCGCTAACATATCCGCTAGCACTTGTTCAGGTTGATTAATAATCTTCTTCACCTTTCATACCCCCTATGAAAACTACATAATCTTAAATTGTTGCACAAATAAAATCTTTCAATCTACTATTTGTCTGCTAACACTAATCTATGCAGTTAACTGTGGAAATAGGCGAATTCAAATACAATTCGTAGTAATAAATTTGTGAATAAAACCAATTGTCTGCTTTACATAGAAATAGGCGATTTCAAAAATTAAATTATAAAGAACGAGATTATTATTTTAATATAATCTATACTATAGAAAACCTTTTAATAATCCATAGACTATAGAAACATTAGAGAGAAGATGAATACAATCGAAACATTCCCAGAAATGCATGAACTGATTGATGTATTTGAATCAATACCAGAAATATTAGACAAAGACTTGGTTTGGTATTATAACAAACTCACATTTGTATTGAGACGAGATAACGAAATACTTGAGGTAATTATTGAACCCGCAATAAATCGACTAAGATTAAATTGGAGAGACGAAAAAAGGTTACGAATGGAATTGGATTTAGAGGAAGTAGCAGGTTTAGTCATTACTAAAAATAATGGCGAGGAATCTATTCAAGTATCATTCAATGATTCTTTAATGAAAGATTTGATTGTTAATACAAAACCATATATTTCTGTAGTATGGGGCACACTCCGAGATATATAAAGGTTTAAAAAAGAGTTTGTTGATTTTACAGAATCACAAGTTTGTTTACTACTATTGTAGATATCTGATCCATGAAGTGATGTATCACCTTGGTAAATAAATTATTTATTGAATATCGGTAGGAGAATTTTTTTCATTTAAAGATGAGTTCGAAAAAAGCATTTTGAATTCTTTAAATAAAAATAGGGGGATTCAAAAAATATTGAATCCCCCATTTAAACTAAACTTAACCTAATATAACGAACATTTACGCATTGAAATACTTAATGATTTCATAACCTACATAATCTGTTTTGACTGGATATTTCCTTCGATAATAATAATTCCAATAACTGATTACTCTACTTTCAATCGTATTATAAAACTTTGCATTCTCTGCTTTAAAATCTGTTATTATAGCCTTATCAATATTATCTAAATTATCTTTTATCACTTGTAAAATTTCGATTACATACTCCCCAGTAAGTCGAATTATATAGGGAATTATCCAATTGTATTCCTTACATTGATTAATAATCTTTTTTAAATTCTCTTCTCTAATAAAACCATCATGATGTCTAGTAAATAAACAATTTAATACTACTTGTTGTCTATCTGTTAATGAATTGTATTGCGATAAGGAAAGTTCATTACTGTAAATTCGTTCAGGAATACTCAACTTACTTCCTCTAAAATTAACCTCAAAACAATTAGAGAAGTCTAGCTTGTTTGTTTGGTTAATCATTTTTATAACTTTAACAGCATCGTGCTTTAATTCAGTTGGAAACGCTCTTAACAATTTTCTATTTCTAATTAACATTTATTCACCATCTTTAAATTGCTCACTTACTAGTCTGCCTTTTTGCGAGTATAGTAGAACCGTCATCCATTCAACAAACCTTGGTATTACTACATTAATGAATAATTCGATACTGATTAACAGGTCTTCCTACGCCCCCGTATTGAATATCGATGACGACTTTTTGTTGTTTTTCTAAATAATCAAGGTAGCGACGTGCTGTGACTCGTGCAAGCCCTACACCATTGGCAACTTCTTCAGCAGAAATGGCTGCTTCCTGTTTTTCAATATAAGAAACAATTTTCTCTAAAGTAGAACCGTTTAAACCTTTTGGTAAGTTATTCGGCTCTTTTCTAGTATTTTGTTGATGATGTAATAATTCATCCAGCTCGCGCTGAGTCAATTCGTTTTTTTCGGATACTTTTTCTTTAAAGTGCATGTAATTTTCAAGAGTGTGTCTAATGCGTTCGTATGTAAATGGTTTCATAATATAATCAAATACTCCGAGCTGTAACACATGTTGAATCGTTTTCATATCGTTAGCGGCTGTCACTGTGATGACATCCACCTTTGTATCACTTTCACGAAGCTTTTGCAGCGTTTTAATACCGTCTTGTTCTGGCATGAATATGTCCATGACGACTAGATCTGGCTTCAACTGCTTAATCTGTTTCATTCCTTCAATACCGTTCCCTGCAGTACCGACTATGCGAAACCCTTTGACACGCTCGATAAATTGACGGTTTACTTGACGCACCATCGGGTCATCTTCTACTAATAACACAGATATGGGAAGCATACTCAAGCCCTCCTTTACAAATAAAAAGTGATGAAAAAGCTTGTACCTTCACCAGGTGTACTGGATACTTCGATAGTACCGTTTCCTTTTTTCACAATTCCATCAATTAAGTATAACCCGATACCGTGATTTTTTTGAGCTTTTGTTGTAAAACCATTTTGAAAAATTTGCTCCAGTTTATCATTTGGAATACCTGCCCCGTTGTCCTCCACTAAAATAGATAAGGTATGTTCGTCTTGATCGATACTTATTAAGACATGTTTATCATCTCGTTCTACATTTAATAGTGCATCAAATGCATTTTCAATTAGATTGCCTAGCAGAATTACAAAATCATTAAATGCAAGACTTTCTGGTATATAGGACAGCTGGCTATTCATATCAATTTCAACTTCAATGCCAAGTTCTTTACCATGATTAATTTTACTTAATAATAGACCGGAGATATTTTGGTTTTTAATTCGCTCATCTAAAAAGTTCGTAATATCATCTTGTTGCTCTTTTACTTTTACAATATAAGCTAGTGCCTGATCGTAGTGCCCAAGCTGTAATAGTCCTGCTACAGTATGCATTTTGTTTTTGTGTTCATGATTTTGAATACGAAGTGCTTGAACAAACTCTTGAACCCCTGTTAATTCTTCTGCAAGCTTATTCACTTCAGTACGGTCTTGGAAAATAGCTATAGCCCCGACTGTTTCATTATTCACTTCAATTGGCACGCGATTACTCATAATACTGTGTTGATTAATGAAGAGCTCTTTGTTATAAACAGGTTCATTATAATCAAGAATCTCGGGTAAACGTGTATCAGGTAAAATATGATAGATTTTCTTGCCGATGAAGTCGTCACCTTCTACACCTAGAATTTGACGTGCCTTTTTGTTGAAGATGGTTACTGTGTTTTCTTTATCAATCGCGATAATTCCCTCATGCATTGCATTAAATGTTTCTGTCCGCTCTTTATAAAGTCGTGCAATTTCATGAGGTTCTAAGCCAAACATCTGCTTCTTCATATGACGACCTAATACCCATGCCCCCCATGCCCCAAAAAAGAGACTGAGCATTGTTGCTATAATAATTTCATTTTGAATGCTTTTAATAATCTCAAATACAGTTGGCAAACTATAACCTACGATTACGACGCCTACTTGTTTGTGCTCTTCGCTCATAACAGGAACAAAGGCACGCACTACATTCCCGATTTCACCTTTTGCTTTAGAAATATAATAATGCTCAACAAAAGCTGCATTCTCATCAACTGTATTAGATGTCTGTCCTATCATACTTTTGACAGGATGTGATAACCTTCTATGCTCCATATCTAAAACAACAATATAATCAGCCTTATTTATAACACGGATACCTTCTACGGTTTGATTGATTGTAGCTGATTTTTTTTCAAACGAGTTATTTGAAGCGAGCTGCTCCCTTATTTCTGGTAGCTTTCCGACCGTCCTAGCTATTAACATTGCTTCGGTACCTAGCTCTTTTTCTTTAGTTTTCATTATATTTCCGAGTACGAAAATACCTGCAACTAATAATGAAAAAACGATGAGGAAAAAGGTGAGCGCCATTATCTTACTATTCATCGAAATTTGCTTTGTTTTCATCGCGCCCCCCTGAATAATTTATTGAATGACTCCATTGTAACATTTGAAACTATGTTAGAATGTAAGAAAAAAGTCAGAATGTTATGGAGTACATAAATGCGTTTATATATTACTACAGCTATCATCACTTTAATAGTACTTATTGGTATCATCGGCTATCAACAACAATTCGGATTAGATTCCTCATTACCAATTGATGAAGAACAAGGCGGGTTAAATGATCAAATCGTTATCAACTTTAGTCATATAGTGGCGGAAAATACACCTAAAGGACAAACAGCAATAAAGTTTGCTGAATTATTAGAGCAAAAAACTGATGGCCGTATCCGCGTTGTGATCTATCCAAACGGTTTGCTCTATAATGATAATAATGAATTGGAAGCATTGGAAAATGGAGATGTACAAATGATTGCTCCATCGTTTTCCAAAATGACAAAAACGTTGCCAACATGGGCAGTGCTTGATTTACCGTATTTATTTCATACAGAAGATGATGTGGAGCGAGTTTTAACAGGGCCTTTCGGAGAGCAATTACTAAATCAACTAGGTCGTTTTAATATTAAGGGACTGGCTTTTTGGAATAATGGTTTTAAGCAAGTACTGACGTCTGGTAAACCGATACTTACCTCTGGAGATTTTAAGGGACTTAAAGTACGTGCCATGCCTAGTAAGGTTTTACAACAGCAATTTACTTTGTTTGAAGCAACCCCCGTTGCTACATCATTTGATGAACTATATACAGAACTAGAAAAAAAAGAACTGAATGCACAAGAAAACACAATTTCCAACATTTACTCAAAGGGCTTTTATAAACTACAAAAAAACTTAACGATTACAAATCATGGTGTACTAGGATACGCTGTTATGATGAACGAGGATTTTTATAATAGTCTGCCAACCGATTTGCAGGAAAAAGTAATAGAGGCGATTAATGAAGCCACTGCTTGGAATTTTGAACATTCGAAGCAAATGAATGATAAGGATTTAGAAAGTTTACAACAATTGTCTGATGTTCATATAAATAAGTTGTCGAATGAAGAACAACAAAGGTGGCAAAAACTCTTTTTACCGATTTACGATGATTATCGTAGTCAAATAAGCGAAACCTTTTTACAGGAAATCGAAAAAGAAATTAACAATAAATAACAATAATTACACAACTGTACTAGTACAAAAGAGGATTTCCTTATTTGTGTATTAATTTTTTTAAGTCTTGGATTTCTCCAAGGCTTTTTCTTATCCCTTGATATGACTGCATTTTGGAGAGAATCTAAATTTTAACACAATTTAAGACCAATATGACCAAAAAGAGTTTTAAAACCATAACATTAAAAACATATACAACAGCGTTATGATGGAATCGTTGTAAGCGATACCAAATAAAACTACAAAGAAGGCCAGTTATATGAAAATTAACTTTAAAAACTTAACAGTTCAAGTCATTTGTGCAATCATTCTTGGTATTCTAGTAGGCGCGTTGTTCCCTACATTCGGGTCTCAATTAAAAGTGCTTGCTGATATTTTCATTAAACTTATTAAAATGTTGATTGCTCCAATTATCTTCCTTACAGTTGTAATTGGCATAGGAGGAATGGGCAACCTGAAAAAGGTTGGTTCAATTGGTGGGAAAGCTTTAATCTATTTTGAAATTGTATCTTCTATTGCTCTAGCAATAGGATTAATCGTTGTACATATTATCCAACCAGGTAAAGGTTTAGATACTTCTTCTGCAACTGCAGGTGATGTAGCACAATTTACAAAACAAGCTACTGAATCTGAACATGGCATCACCAGTTTTATCATGGGTATTATTCCGGAGAATTTCTTTGGTTCTCTTGCAGCTGGTGAATTACTTCCTGTATTATTCTGTGCTGTGTTGTTTGGTGTTGCTACAGCTTCAATCGGTGCTCCTGCAAAACCGATTGTTAAATTATTCGAACAAGTAGCAGATATCTTCTTTAAAATTATTAGCATGATTATGAAATTGTCACCAATCGGTGCATTTGGTGCTATGGCTTATACGATTGGTAACTTTGGTCTTGAATCATTATGGTCATTAGGTAAACTGATGTTATCCGTCTATATTACGATGTTCTTGTTCGTCATTATCGTATTAGGCTCCATAGCAAAGTATTACGGCTTTAATATTTTCAAATTTATAAATTATATTAAAGATGAACTGTTTATCGTACTCGGAACTTCTTCATCTGAATCAGCCTTACCGCTTATTATGCGTAAGTTAGAGAACTTCGGTTGTTCTAAGCAAGTAGTTGGTTTAGTTGTACCGACTGGCTATTCTTTTAACCTTGATGGTACGTACATTTACTTATCAATGGCTGCTATGTTCATCGCACAAGCGTATGACGTGCCACTATCATTTTGGCAACAAATCACTTTGCTTGGTATATTAATGCTGACCTCTAAAGGAGCTGCTGGTGTTACAGGATCTGGATTCATAACGTTAGCCGCAACATTAGCTGCCTTCCCTATGATTCCTGTCGAAGGGATTGCCCTACTTATTGGTGTCGATAGATTTATGAGTGAAGCACGTGCAATAACTAATATTATCGGTAACTCTGTTGCAACAGTAGTTGTTGCGAAAATGGAAAATGAATTCAATCCAACAAACGGTTATAAAAAAGAATTGGACTCTGAAAATACTGCACATTAACTAGTATACAAATGTTCTAGATAGCACTCGATCTGCTAGACAAGACTTTCGTATATAGCCACTTGGGTTTAACTCAGGTGGCTTTTTTTCGGAGAAATAAATACCTGTACTAGTACAAAAAGATTTTTATTCTCTGTACTATAAAAATAAAATAATAAATTTAGATTAAAGATATAAACCGCAAACCCTTGACCTATATACATTTGCAAGGGTTTTTTATAATTGAAAAATAAAAAGACCAAAACGACCGAAAAGAACATTATCACCAAAATCTATGAAAACGTTTTCTTTGCATTTATGATAATAGCAATGAAAGCGATATCAAAACACATTATAGAAAGAAGGTACACATTTGAGAATCAATTTTAAAAACCTAACTGTACAAGTAATTATCGCCATTCTACTTGGCGTTGTGGTAGGAGCAGTGTTCCCCGAATTTGGCGCTAAGTTAAAAGTTTTAGCTGATATTTTCATCAAAATGATTAAAATGTTAATCGCACCAATTATCTTCCTTACGGTTGTCATCGGCATAGGGAATATGGGCGATTTGAAAAAGGTTGGTAAAATCGGAGGGAAAGCACTACTTTACTTCGAGGTAGTATCAACGATCGCATTAGCTATTGGATTGCTAGTCGTTAACCTTGTACAACCTGGTAAAGGTTTAGATACTTCTGCAGCTGCTGGCAGTGATGTATCCGCGTATACAACTGCAGCTGCTGAAAGTGAAGGCTTAATTGGTTTTATCATGAGTATCATTCCGGATAACTTCTTCGGCTCTCTTGCAGCTGGACAATTACTACCAGTTCTATTCTGTGCTATTTTGTTTGGTGTCGCTTCTGCTTCACTTGGAGAGGCTTCAAAACCAGTCATTAAATTATTTGAACAAACGTCAGAAATTTTCTTTAAAATTATCGGTATGGTGATGAAGCTCTCTCCTATCGGTGCATTCGGTGCAATGGCTTATACTATTGGAAACTTTGGTGTTAAATCACTATTTAATTTAGGACTTCTTATGGTATCTGTTTATATTACAATGTTCTTATTCATCGTCCTAATCTTAGGTTCGATTGCAAAATACTTTGGTTTTAATATTTTCAAATTTATCGCCTATATTAAAGATGAAATATTCCTAGTAATAGGTACTTCATCTTCTGAATCAGCATTACCATCAATGATGAAGAAACTTGAAAACTACGGTTGTTCGAAGCAAGTAGTTGGATTAGTTGTACCAACCGGCTATTCCTTTAACCTTGATGGTACATCCATTTACTTATCAATGGCTGCCATGTTTATCGCACAAGCTTATGACGTACCTCTATCAATCTGGCAACAAGTAATGTTACTTGGGGTGTTGATGCTAACGTCCAAAGGAGCTGCAGGTGTAACAGGCTCAGGCTTTATCACTCTAGCTGCGACTTTAGCTGCCTTCCCGATGATTCCAGTAGAAGGTATTGCATTATTAATCGGAGTTGACCGCTTCATGTCTGAAGCTCGTGCTGTAACAAACTTAATAGGTAACGGTGTTGCAACTGTTATCGTAGCAAAATCAGAAAATGAATTCGATCCAACTGGCGCTCAAAATAAAGTAAGTACAGATACATCAGTACAAAATGTTCCTGTACTATCAAAATTAAATACGCAATAAATAAAAAAGGTACATTACTAAGAAATTTAGTAATGTACCTTTTATTAATTTGAAATACTTCGACTAATTGAACTGTGAATTCTTTGTACTACTAAAATTAAAACATAAATAGAAAACAACCAAAATAATATTATAATAGCCTCTAGTAGATTGCCAATAGTAATAGAATATGCATAACTCAATGCGTAGTCTACTGCATACATACATAAGAAATAAACAAGATGTACATTTAACAACACAGAAAACAAATCTCTTTTATTCTTAAAATAGATTAAGGTTATGAATAGCATTAGTAGAAGCATAGCTGATTGGATGGCACCGCTGACTTGCGCTACCGACTGTACTTTAGCTAATAAATCTGCTGTCGGACTGCCTATTTGAGCAAGTTTTGCTCCATTATTTATTCGATAAATCTCAATAACACAATATAAAAGATTTAAGAAAACCATAAAAATAAAATATACTTTTATCCAGTTGCTTTTAAACAATGATCTAATATCGAGTAAATTTGGCATTGCTTCCTCCGTTTACTATGCTTTAAAACAAATCATGTCTTTTAAATTCACAATCTAAGACCTTATGGGCCAAGACAATACAGTTGTTTTAAAAATTAAATAGCGTCCATTTCCACTATAAAATGTTCAGTAGAAATGTTTGTAAAGCACTAAACTTATAATACCAAATTCATACAATATTGTGTATTATCTGGTTTATGTCAGAATAACCAGATTCACATTTTATTTATAAAAGTTCACGAGCCAATAAGCGATATACTTCTAAACGCTTCTCTTGCGAATTCGGAATACTACAAATCATCGCTTCATCAAAACCATACTTAGCTTGTTCTTCTTCCAAAAAGGTTGCGATTTCTTTTACAGAACCGACCTGATGACGTCTTCGATTATCTTGAATTTGCATTTTCTCCATTTCAGTCAACGGATAATTTTGTACTTCTTCTGGCGTCATCATTGGTATTATCTGACCACGCATGAAAAATAAGCTAAACAGATCATAAGGTCCTGCTTCAAATTCAGCTTCTTCTCGCGTTTCAGCAGTTGTCACCATATAACAAACATTTATTTCTGATTTTTCCATATAGACAGAAGGTTTAAAACTTTTTCTATAAGTGTCGAAAATTTCTTTCGACATTATGCCGTTAAAAAATTGTGCAAAGGAATAACCTACACCTAAAGAGCCAGCTTTTAAGGCGCTATTACCACTAGAACCTAAAAGCCATGCCTCGGGTAATACGATACTTGATGGCGCTGCAATTGTTTGCTTATACAAATCTTCTGTAGGTACTTCATCATTGATTAATTGAAGGGTCGTTTCAAATTTCTCGTACATATTGTGATACATCGGCTGACGACCTTCAGATAAGGCTAATATCGAAAGTTGATCGCCACCCGGTGCGCGCCCTGCCCCAAAATCAATACGTCCAGGTGTTAATGCACTAAGTGTTTTAAATACTTCAGCCATTTTTAGCGGTGAGTAATGCATCATCATAGTCCCACCTGTACCGACTCTAAGATTCTTAGTCCGCGATGCTATATGGCTAACGATAATTTCAGGTGCTGCACTTACAAAAGTCCTTGAGCTATGATGCTCAGCCATCCACATTCGATGATATCCTAGTTCATCTGCAAGGACTGCCAGTTCTACTGCCTTTGTAACGGCGTTTCTCTCTTCATTTCCCCCAGTAACAGGTGCTTGGTCTAATACACTTAATTTCATATTGAGAACTCCCCTTTATTCGTTGGATTCAATTTTTCTTTCAGAACGTAATTTTTGAGGAGTTACATCGTTTCCTAGTGGATCCATTACCTTCAAACCTGAGAAAGTTTCAAGTACTTGTCCACGAATTTCACGTAAGTAGTCTTCTCTTAATGCTTGTTGCTCTACCTTTTCAGTAGCTGTCAATTCACTCTCACGTTGCTTTTTAGCCAATTCATTAATACGTTTTAAACTTGGTATCATTTTTTCCATCTCTTTTCTCTTTTTTTAAAATTCGACTGACTATATTTTTAATTAAATACATAGTGCTCTAATTTCCATAAAACCTTAGAATTTCATTCAAACAATATAAGCCATTGAAACTGAGTTTCTACTTAATAGCCGGGAACTTTGGAACAACAAATTCACCTAGCTCCTGAATGATTTCCGCAGCAGGACGCTGACTATATTTCATTCCAAACATAATGTGATTAACACCTGCTGCCTCGTATGCAGAAAGATAATCTATGATAAAATTTCGACCTGCTCTGAAGCCACCTGCAATTGGTTTTGGTGCTTCATTGGGATTAGAAGACAAATCAATCGTGATTGGCTGGATAAATGGCTTAAACGTGTCAGTAGCAAGCCGCCATTTTTGAATTAAAGTGCGCTGACTTGTTACATCTTGTGCATAGAAGAGCCAGCCATCTGTATTTTTTGCTAACCATTCTAACGTCTGTCCTGAATAACCTGTCCCAAATACAGGAATATCCTGTAAAGCAGGCTTTGGTACTACATCTCCATGTGTCAATGCAACGTGGTCAGTTTGAATTTGTGGAAATGTCTCGTTCCATACGGTCTTCATAACGGAAATACTCTCTTGATAAAGGGCTGATCGATTCTCTGACTCTATTTTAAAGGCTGGAAACTCAATTGGGCGATCACCTGTCGCCGTCCCAAACAAGAAACGTTGATTTGACAATTGATCTAATGTTGCAGCTGATTTTGCTAAATGCAGTGGATTTCGCAAAGGTGTCACTATACTTGCCGTGCCAAGTGCAATTGCTTTTGTATGCGCTGCGACATAAGTTAAAAACATTAGAGGGTCATATAGAAAGCCGACGTCACCAAAGTTTGGATCATAAATCGGGGCGTCTCTCACAAATAGTGCGGCAAATTCATAATCTTCTGCTTGTTTGGCTAGCTTTATTTGATCATCGATATCCATTTGAGGAGTGCTCCCTGTATATGCCTCTAGAGGAAATGCTAAACCGAGTGTTAATCGGTTTTCCTTAAAAGAATGCGAAAATCCTTGATGTGACTGAAAATGATTCATACCTAATTCCTCCAAAAAGGGTGTCTAGATCTTATAAAACCATCTTTTCTTTCACCCATTGTTGTAACATCTCAACTTCTTTTGCAAAACGTTCTTGTTGTAACTCTTCTGATAAATTCGCAATAGTTTTGTTCTTCAAAACTGACTGCCATGCAGTTTCAGCTTCATCCATGATTTCAGTAATCAAACGACAACTATCTTGCTTCTTTAAATTCAATACATCATCTAGTACATCACTTGGTGCAAAATGAGATTGCTGACCCTCGATTGCAAGGTATATATCGTAGATTCGAATGTCTTCTGGACTTTTATTTAAACGGAAGCCACCCTTTACACCAGGCAAGGACATAATTAAATCAGCGCAAACTAGTTTTCTAAGTAATTTCCGAAAATAAGTCACGGAAGTTCCTAACTGTTCACTAATGGCTTCTCCTGGTAACACTGCTTTATTGGGCAGTAGATTAAGTATAAGAATAGCCGAGATAGACTGTTCTACACCTTTTTTCATTTGCATAACATCACCTCTTTTTTCTATTTTTCAATATACATTAATAGGTTAATTTACTTAAGAAATTTATAATATAATCTAACTTGGATAATGTTTGTCGCAATTAAATAATAATAATTGAAGTCTTAAATAAAGTAAACTAATTGGCTCAAACCTTAGGAAATTAATTCACCTTTCATAACCCCATACACTGTATCCTATTTTCTGAAAAGAGATTGTTCATCGATTTCTTTTCTATTAAAATGCAGTGTTAGGTATTCTAAGTATTGCTTCTATCCCTCTCTTCATGTATGCTAAAGGCAATTCAAAGAAGGAGTGATACCATTTTGGCTATCTCAAAAGCAAAACGTCATAGACAGTATGTATTACGCAATTTAGGTAAAGATGTAACAACACAGCGCGAAGAAATTGCATTTAGCACTCATACAAGAACTACTAAAACGAAAAAAGACAAAATAAAAGTTCAATTCCATAAACACAAAAAGCATTTCCAGGGAGATCATTATTCCGATGGAGATGCTTTTTTAATTGTTTCAATGTAATTTTTTTAAGTTAAATTATTGGAGCTTTCGAATAAAGTCTGATCAAAATGACACAAAGCTTTCTAACTATGAATGTGTTTTTCTTAATAAATTTCTAAGAATAACCCTTTAAAACACTTCAGGATTGACTCATATCAACCTCCAGCCGTTAAACTGTCTACCTTACTCTAAAAGTTTGAATATATCTTCTTCTACTATTGGGTTATTTAGTGAATAATAAGTACCATCAATGTCAATTTCATTACCTAAAAATGTTACATTAATATCTTTTTTTCCTGAATATAGAACAGCGCAATATATATATCCCTTTACTTTTTCATGATTTTTCATTTCTTTATATTCTCTTTCACTTAGAAGCTGATAAAACTGTTCTATTTTTTCATTTTCAGTAGTACTATGTCTTTCCCCAGTTCGCCCATCAATAACTTCAAGTTTAGATACCGATAATTCACCAATTATTTCCATAAAACTTTTACTTTCTTTTGAACTTGTTTGAGAGCAACCACAAATCAATAATAAGACTATAGATACAATAATATAGTTCTTCATTTCGATTCTCCTTGACTTATAATGTACG
This sequence comes from Viridibacillus sp. NPDC093762, assembly GCF_050279675.1. Classification (NCBI taxonomy): domain Bacteria; kingdom Bacillati; phylum Bacillota; class Bacilli; order Caryophanales; family Caryophanaceae; genus Viridibacillus; species Viridibacillus sp. NPDC093762. The sequence goes on from NZ_JBNNUK010000002.1 coordinate 230,437, forward strand.
TACTCTGTTCCATTTCCTCAAGAGATTCTCTTTTCAAACACTCTTCGTGTGTCTCACTTTTTTCTATGCCCCTACGTGGAAGAAAATACTTACCATCACTTGTTTGAATCACTGCTATTTTATCTTTCTGACTATCGAACATTAAACAATAAATAGCAGGTCTCAATATGTATTCCTTACCATCTCTTTTTTTTACCGAAAGTGATAATATCTATAATTACACCACCTCTTCCTTTTATTCACTTTTACTTATTCTATCATTTCTACTTAAACTAACCTGCCTCTTTAGTTGAATAAAAAAAAGAGCTGTCCGAACAGCCCGGAGATCTTCTTACAAAAGTGCCCGATAGTTTAAGTGTATTTTTTCACAAATATTATTTTTAATTCTGCTCCATACTTATAGCTACTTATCTATTCTTTAATTGAATGTTGTAATGAAATTACTGAATTTTCATTTTGAATGCAACCGTTTGAAACCATTATATTTCTCATTTGGGTATTATCAACTTGAGTCAAACCTAGATAAGACTTTGCCTTAAATTCATCTTTCAATCTGTGTAATCCTATTAAGTGTAAGTTTTTACCCAGCCCTTTCCCTAGAAAATCAGGATGAATTCCTATCCAAAAAATGCGACCTTCTTTATCTGTATTTGGCTCTATATGAGGAAAAACTACACCAACAGGTTCATTATTAACTATATACACTGTATACATTTTCTCTACTTGTGATGGAAGCTCAGCCCTCATTCCGGTTAAAAACTTCTCTGTATCAATATAATTTTCACCCATTACTTCAGATAAAAAAGAGATAGAGTTATTCTCAGAAATTGACCATACCTCATAATTCTGTATCGATACATCTAATGGTGTTGTAAAAGATCTCGTATATATAACCCTTTCACCAATAATTTCCATTTTAGTCCTAGTACAATTTAAGCTATTCAAAAAAGTTTTAGGACACTCAAACTTCACTTTTTTCAGTTTACTGCTTTTTAGTTGAGTTAAAAGCTCGTTTATAAGCATATCTATTTCAGCAGCTTGATTATGTCTATTCTCTAAAATTTCTAAAGTGATTATATTATCACCTTTTATGAAATGCACGCCAAATCTTTGTAATTTTTGAAGTAGTCTATCCATTTAATTTCACCCCTTTTATAACAATTCTTTACTTTTTTAAAATTCCCTTCTTTCGCTAACCTGCCCCTTTAGTTTGAAGAAGAAAAAGAGCTGTCAGAATAGCTCAGAGATTTTCTTACTAAAGCACCCGCTAGCTTAAGTACATTAGTTCACAAAGAGTTCTTATAAGTAACAAGAAAAGGTGCCAACAAAGAACCAATTATAAAAATAAAAATAGCTATGCCAAGTGTCACAAGACCATTGCTAAAAGAGGGCATGGAATAACCGAAGATGAGCATTGGAAGAATAGTAAAAGAGACAAAAATTAATCTGCTTGGTACTGTTATCTTATGTGTTGTATCGCATTCGTTACATTTAATCGGTTTATAATTCCGCCAAAAGGATTTATAGATTTCACTCCAACTAAAATGTGCATTGCATTTCTCGCATTTTTGCAAAGCTAATCACCTCCATTATAATTTCTAAATCTTCTAAGGCGTTGAGTGAGAAGAATTAAAAAGATATTTTTCAAAGCCTATTGCACTCCCTGTAACACTTTTTAGCACAATTTTTTAATCTTAATAATGTTTTCTACGTTAATTGACAATAACCCTCTTCAACAATCCTACGAACCTTGTCAAAAAAATGAAAAGTAAGAAAGTCTTTGTATTGCTTCTATTTCCCGTTTCAAGTATGCTGAAAACAAATCAAAGAAGGAGTGATACCATTTTGGCTATCTCAAAAGCAAAACGTCATAGACAGCATGTATTACGCAATTTAGGCAAAGATGTAACAACACAGCGCGGAGAAGTTGCATTTAGCACTCATACAAGAACTACTAAAACGAAAAAAGACAAAATAAAAGTTCAATTCCATAAACACAAAAAGCATTTCCAGGGAGATCATTATTCCGATGGAGATGCTTTTTGTGTTGCTTCAATTTCTTGTTTGTTTTATTTTTCTTAAAGTTAAAACAATCTGATTGAATCATTATTTATTTTTTCTGCTTCGTAATTATTTACATTTCTTCTGCTATCCTATCTCCGGTTTGTTCATCAAAATAACATTTACATGACTTTTTCGCCGCTTATGTCATAAACATGAATTTCTACTTCTAAATTTTTTGTTTTTAGTGCTACAATTTCTTTTGCTAGTTCTTTTTGTATTTCTTTTTCTATTTCTTTCCCGTAACTAATACCAGTTGCATCATCTGGACGTATATTTGTCAATATACTTAACCCTACTAAATTTGGTTCTATTTCTTTCAAAACTCTTTGAACTTTTGTATATCCCTTATCTTTAAGCTTCCACCTTATTTTTTCTTTATTTAATTCATTATATTGTTTATCTGTTTCAATGGAATACGTAAATGTCTTATTGACATGGACTGAATAATCTTTATAAATTGTTTTTCGTATTGCCTCTTGAGTAGCTTTTTGGATATTTTTTTCATTTTCATCTATATAGCTTTGTCTACCTGCGATCAGCACATCCACTCTCTCCTCTGGGAAAGTTATGGCGATTGAGATTTGATAAGGAATGTTTTCTTCTTTGAGTTTAGTTCTTATAGCGTTAACAACCTTTTCACAGTTCTCTGATTTGAGCTCATCCTCGCGATTTTTCTGAGTCAAAGAATGATTCGTTGAAGCTTCTACATGAACTTGAGACTGTTGGATAAACCATACACCACCAAGTAATAAAAAAAGAAGTGTACTTAATGGTGTAATAACTCTCTTCATAAATTACTCCTCCAATAATTCGTGATAAATTACGATACTTATTGAAAATTCAAATTGAAACTTATCTTTAATAACAGTACTTACTACTTACAATAGTTAATACTGTTTGTTAGAATACTTGGTCCCAACTTTTCAGTTTTGGAATTAGAGAGGCGCACTTGAACTTCAACATTCTCCATTTCTGCTGAAATTAAATCAAATCGTCCAGCCCAAGTTGGACTATACTCTTCTGGAGTAGGATAAAGCCTAAAACGCCAACTTATTTCTTTTGGAATAAAAGCAAACCCTTCATAACTATCATAGTCTCCATAAGACGAAGGCTCTGGAATGTGAACAGCAAGAATACTTATATTTGTTCGTGCAAAACTTGGTGGATTTAATTGTACTTTATAGATCAATGCTTCACCTTTGGCATTTGTCAAACTTTTATCAACAGGCTCCAAAATAAGACTACATGGCACTGTAATCGCATTGCTTTGAGATGGATACATAAAGAAAGCTACAATAAGACATAAAAACAAAAATTTCTTTTCCATAAGCACCTCTTACAATTTTTTTGATTATGTTAACCCAACTCTAGCTGGATAATGACCATTATATCTTCAACAAGCCAGCTTTATTTGGCTAGCTGAAGATATGACCTCGTTAGAAGTATAAACTTTTATTTAAATTTGATACTACCTTTTAGATGAATGAAATCTCATTATTTAGGAGTTGCGGGGATGTGTTATACAATATAGTTTTATTAAAATTTTATTAAATAGGTTGATTTATTAGCAAAGAAAAAAGCCATTTTGATCAATAGTCATCAAAACTGGCTTTAAACATATTTTATTTGATTACTTTTTTAAAAAAGTTTGCTCATTTCATCGAATTTTCCTGATTCGTAATCACCTACGATTATATTGATAACCATTTGATTCTTCTGTTATTGCTTTGTTAGCGATTTTATTACCACTGTAAGTTCTTCTAACACATTTTTAATAAGGTAATTAAACTTTTATTTAAGCAAGTTCCTTTAAAAGAATAGTCTAATTGCTAATTAGATTAACCCGTTCATTCAACTCAAGAATGGATTATTTTTTATAGTTACATGTACTAAATGACCCTATTAATATTGTCAAGGTTGATCCTTCAAACATCTTCTCCTAAAGAGAAGGTGAACCACCAAACACAAGCTACCTAACTAAAATGTTACTACATAATCCTTTATTTATCTTTTTGTCAAAATAAATTATATTTACACTATCATACTTACAAAAAACCCCCTAATACATAGATTAGGAGATTAATTGTTCAGACAAGCGTAAGACTGAAATGATTTATTTGAAAACCATTGCGGCTTTTACTGCTTTTTGCCATCCTTCATATAATCCTTCGCGTTTCTCTTGTTCCATTTTAGGTTGGAATGACTTGTCATTTTTCCAGTTCTCTGAAATTTCATTTCTATTTTCCCAATAGCCAACTGCTAAACCTGCTAAATAAGCGGCTCCAAGTGCTGTTGTTTCATTGATTATTGGACGATCAACTTGTACATCTAATAAGTCACTTTGAAATTGCATTAAGAAATTATTTGCTACTGCTCCTCCATCCACACGTAACGTTTTTAGTGAAATACCAGAGTCTGCTTCCATTGCATCCAGAACATCTTTCGTTTGATATGCAAGCGATTCCAAAGTTGCGCGTATAAAGTGCTCTTTGGTTGTACCTCTAGTAAGTCCAAACATAGCTCCTCTTACATCACTATCCCAATAAGGAGCCCCTAATCCAACAAATGCCGGAACAACATAAACGCCATCTGTTGAAACTACTTTCTCAGCGTATTGCTCACTTTCATGCGCGTTTCTAATCATTCTTAGACCATCCCGTAACCATTGAATTGATGATCCTGCAACAAATATGCTTCCTTCTAAAGCATATTCCACTTTACCGTCAATTCCCCAAGCAATGGTTGTTAGTAAACCATGATCTGATTTAACAGCCTTTTCTCCTGTATTCATTAGCATAAAGCAGCCGGTACCGTACGTATTTTTTACCATTCCACTGTCAAAGCATGCTTGACCGAAAAGTGCTGCTTGTTGATCTCCAGCAATACCAGCAATCGGCGCTTCATGACCAAAAAAACAGTCCTCTGCTGTATAAGCATATATTTCTGAAGAAGGGCGAACTTCAGGCAACATAGAAGCAGGAACTTCTAAAATTTCAAGCAACTCTTCATCCCACTTCAGATCAAATATATTGTACATCAGTGTTCTAGATGCATTCGAATAATCAGTTACATGCCTTTTTCCGCCAGATAACTTCCAAACAAGCCATGTATCAATCGTCCCGAATAATAAGTCTCCTCTTTCCGCCTTCTCACGCGCTCCTTCCACATTGTCTAAAATCCACTTTACTTTTGTACCTGAGAAATAGGCATCTATTAATAGTCCTGTTTTATCATGAAATGTATCAGCATAACCTTGTGATTTTAATTTGTCACATATATCGGCTGTTTGACGAGATTGCCAAACAATTCCATTATAAATCGGATCTCCTGTATGTCTATCCCAAACGACGGTTGTTTCTCGTTGATTTGTGATGCCAATTCCCGCAATTTGTTCTGGTTTTATATTTTTTTCAGATAATACACCAGCAATAACGGCCAAAATTGAACTCCAAATTTCATCTGCATTATGTTCAACCCATCCAGATTGAGGGAAATATTGTGTAAATTCTTGCTGTGAAGTATGGAAAATAGAGCCTTCTTTATCGAATAATATCGCACGAGAACTTGTTGTTCCTTGATCTAGTGCCAAAATATATTTATCTGTCATGTAATTTCCTCCAAATATATGTTTTTCTGATGGTCCTCAGCGTTTCTTTTCTTCTGATTCTTGTTTTAGCGTAATTTGGGCACCTACAAGAACGGCAAGTGTTATCGCCCCTACTATCCAAAATGCTACGCTATTAACTCCTTCGAATACTTGTTGATAAAATAGTGCACCAAATGCACCGCCGATGATAGGACCAACAACTGGTACCCAAGCATAACTCCAGTCCGATGAACCTTTACCACGAATAGGAAGAATGAAATGTGCAATTCTTGGCCCTAAATCACGTGCTGGATTAATAGCATAGCCTGTTGTTCCACCTAGTGATAAACCAATTGCCATAATAAGCGCACCAACAATTAATGGATTTAAACCTTCTGTAAATTCATTTGCACCTATCATAAGTAAACCAAGAAGTAAGATGAAAGTACCGATAATTTCACTTGTTAGATTGGAAAGTGGATGACGAATCGCAGGTGCTGTAGCAAATACGCCCAGTTTTGCGTCCGTATCCTTTGTTTCCTGCCAATGTGGCAAATATTGAAAGTATATTATAACTGCCCCGATTATTGCTCCAATCATTTGTGCTAAAATATACCCTGGTACGTCAGACCATGGGAATTTACCAATCGATGCCATTCCGATAGTTACTGCTGGGTTTAAATGCGCCCCACTAAAATTCCCTACAGCATAGACGCCCATAGTAACTGCAAGTCCCCATCCAGCAGTAATAACTATCCAGCCTGATCCTTCTGCTTTGGATTTTTTTAGCACGACGCCACCAACAACTCCGGCTCCAAAAACGATTAAAATCATTGTTCCAACTAATTCCCCGAAAAACGCTGTCATTTCTTTTCCCCCTAAATATTTGTAAGCGGTTACGAAAAATCACAAAAAACTCCACATCTAATCACCCGCCTATGGCAGAATGAGAAAATGTGGAGCTCAAAACTCAACCACTATTTGTTAACCTACCTGTATTCTATAAAGCATTTTAACTATTGTCAATACGTTTTATATTCATATAGAGTCATAAATTCCCAAAAGCACATGTTAATTTTCAGCTGAATGCAGCCCAAAGTTTAGCATTTGATGTTGTAACTGCTCTAGCTCCAGCATTTAATGCGTCTTGCACATGTTCCTCCGTACGGATTAATCCCCCACTAATAATCGGAATTCCTGTTCTAGCATGAACTTCACTAATTAGCTGCGGAATCACTCCAGGTAAAATTTCTATAAAATCTGGTTTTGTTCTTTCGAGTAAAGAATAACTTTTTTCTAAAGCAATTGTATCCAATAAAAACATTCTTTGAATGGCTATGATTCCTTTTGATTTTGCTTTTAAAATCATATTTGCTCTAGTTGAAATAATTCCTGCTGGACAGATATCATTACATAGAAACTCTGCAGCGTAGTCATCCGTTTTTAAACCTTGAATTAAATCTGCATGGATTATTAGCTTTTTACCATGCCTATTAGCTTCTGCTTTAATTGACTTTAGATTGCTTAAATGCACTTCTAGCAAAACGATATATTCAAAGTGACTTTCTAACAACTGCTCTAACTGTTTTAGATTCCGCATAGCCGGAAGAATATTTTGATTATGAAAAGACATATCATTCCCCTCCTATTAAACCATTTACGATTTGATACCTTACCATCTTATTTATAAAACAGTCGTTGCGCAAAGAATTTCTTGATTCAACTCTTCTTCGTACTGTAATCGTTCCGTTTCTGTCCAGTTAAAAATAGATGACATTTCAGAAATAACTCGATCCTTCCATTCATACACTGTTGCAATATTAAATAGTAGCCTGCCGGTTCTTCTTATAAAGAAATCGACGGGTTTAACAGCCATTTCATGATGAATTGCGTACATTAACTGTATATACAAGCCTTGAGGGAGGTTTTTACTACCTTCTTGTAAGTAAGAGAACACGACATCCACATTAGAGCCATACAATTTTACAAGTTGTATTGCTTCTTGTTCTTCTAAGCCCATACTGTGCCCTTTTTTTACTTTTTCTATTACGAATTGTTCCATTCTCGAAGAACCGCCAACTTCACCACCTGAAATTGGTAAGTTTCTCGTTAAACAAGCCCCAAACTTCTGTTCACCATCTAATTTTTTCACAACCATATTAACGACAGTCTCTGCCATTTTACGGTAACCAGTTAACTTACCACCAGCAATCGTAATTAATCCACTTTCAGATTCCCAAATTTCATCTTTTCTCGAAATCTCAGACGGATTTTTACCATCCTCATGAATCAATGGACGAACACCAGCCCAACTAGATTCGATATCTTTTTCCGATGCGTTTATTTCAGGGAACATATACTTAATAGCATTCAAAATATAATGGCGATCTTCCTTTGATGCACTCATATCTTTTGGGTTACCTTTGTAAAAAGTATCCGTCGTTCCTACATACGTTTTTTTATCTCTTGGAATAGCAAACACCATTCTACCATCTGGTGTATCAAAATACACAGCTTGATGAAGCGGGAAAATCGATTGATCAAATACAAGATGGACACCTTTTGATAAGATTAAGCTCTTATTGCTTTTAGAGCCGTCTACTTCTCTTAATTTATCAACCCACGGTCCTGTTGCATTTACTATTTTATTTGCTTGAACTTGAACACTTTTTCCTGTCAGAACATCTACCACTGCTACTCCAGTTATTTTATTCTGCTCATTGTATATAAATTTATCAGCTTTTGCATAATTCAAAATAGATGCGCCTTTTTCAGCAGCAGCTTTTATCACTTCAATCGTTAAACGTGCATCATCTGTGCGGTATTCAACATACAAACCACCGCCTAATAAGCCATCTTTTTTTACAAGTGGTGCTTTACTAATCGTCTCTTCTTTAGAAAGCATACGTCTTCTTTCTGCTTTCTTCACTCCTGCTAAAAAGTCATAAACTCTTAATCCAAACGAGGTAGATACTTTCCCGAAAGTACCTCCTTTATGAAAAGGAAGCAACATCCATTCTGGCGTAGTAACATGTGGACCATTTTCGTATACAATTGCCCGTTCTTTCCCAAGTTCCGCTACTTCTTTAATCTCAAATTGTTTTAAATAACGCAAGCCTCCATGAACAAGCTTGGTAGATCGACTAGATGTTCCAGAGGCAAAATCTTGCATCTCCACAAGCGCAACCTTTAAACCACGCGTCACAGCATCTAATGCAATACCTGCTCCTGTGATTCCTCCCCCAATTACAAGTAAATCAAATTGTTCCTTCCCCATACCTTCTAATGTTGCATTTCTTTTTACTGCTGAAAATTGAACCATTATTTTTCCTTCCCTTCTCTACGTTTTAAGACAACAAAAAAGAGACCAAAACGCACATCATTGCAAAAACGCAATAATGTCGTTAGGTCTCTCAATAGCTCAAACCATATTTATTAACTTGCTTTTAGTTTATCACAGTTAGTTGTTATTGTGAATTAATAATTATTATTTGTAATAAATCTTTATGATTGTTATATGGATGGGCTAAATGGCTTGTAGTTCATTTTCATTTTCTGCAGTAAACCTATACTCCGTTAGCTAGAAAAATATTATAATTCTGTAATTGTTAACGATTCACCATAATCAATTTAGAATGCAACATCGATAATATTGAGCAGAAACTAATGAAATATGACAAAAAGAAGGTTTGAGAAATCGGAAAAGTTTAATCGGTTGATGCTGAATTTATCAGCTTAGAAGGTATAAGGTAATACGTTTAATTGATATACATATCAAAATCAATATCTGCACAAATTTTTCCCGCAAACTGGATTATCTCTTGTTCAAGATAAACTGCTGGTAATTCTTCATCTTCTATTATGATAACTATATCAAATTTTACATTTGCGTTATACAATCTCTTTATTTCTATCAATTCATTATCTTTTTCACGGATAAGTTCTAAGAGTTCATTAAGTGGTTCATTTAAATTGAGGGTTTCTTGGGCTCCTTTATCTAAGCACCAACAATCCTCTTTTTTCTTAATTACTGGATTAGTTTTTATTGGATCATTTTTTTTATAATATTCATCTGGCTCCAAATTTAGTTTGTCGGTTATATCAGTAAGCGACATTTTTTCTCCATATATTGAAAAAGTCACTCGAATATTAGTTTTTCTCAAAAAATACACCTGCTTATTTAAATTCTTTTAAGGATTTTCGTGTTTTGTTTGGTTCTTCATTAACCATTACAATGTATTTACTTGTAAGTGCTACTCACTTACCAATTCATTTTGATATGAAAAGGTTTTTCAGAATTAGAAGCGAATATTATTATAAACTGAGGGAGGTGGAAAATTAGTGTTAAAAAAGAGTTTAATTATTATTTTTATTCTATTCACCATCATAACAATTATTGGTTGTAATAAGAAGGATGCTTGGAAAGAAAGTTCTTTATTTGAATCTGGTAACTATACAATGATTGGTGAAAAAGGAAAACTTGGCTTTATATACGATGATAGTGAAGTGGTTAAGTTTTATCCAGATAAAACTCAGAAGTATATGTGGCATTTTTGGGGGTCTAAGGAAGAGCTAGAACGTCCATTAAAAGTATTAGCTACCCATGAAAATGGTGGAGATCCAATTGTATTATTTGGGAGTGACGGAACTAATATCTCTCCTAATAATGGTGCTGATATGAGTACGCCAACGCATATGTCTCTACCGGAAAGTGGTATGTGGAAAATGGATGCTTTTTTTGATGACAACTTGTTTGGTACTGTTTATGTAAAAGTGCATGAAAAGAAATAGATGATTGGCACTATATTATTGAACACAGTTTGATTATAAAAAAGCATTTCAATAGAAATGCTTTTTTTAATACTCTAATATATACTTACTTAGTTATTCCGTCATTACACTAGTTCTATTAATAGACAAACCATTCAAATGTTCAACGGGTACACCAGTTTCAGTGTAGCTTCTAACCTGTTTCCAACCATTGTTTTCAAAACGGAAAGTTTCAAAAAACAAATTAGCTGGTAGTGGACTTTGACCATCGAGTAAAATCGTTCCAGAAAGTATGGCCATGCATTCATCTTTACCTAAAGAAACGATGCCTATTTCTCTAATATCCCATTTTGCTTCCTTATTTTTCACAAAATTAAACCCTTGAGTCCAACCTTCTAGTGATTCACAATAACCATAATCGAGTATCCCATTTTGAGTAATCTCTCGTGCTTGATAATCAATGGAAATGAGTGCTTTCATCTCTTCAAATGAAGATGTTCTCCAAATCTCTAAATAGCTATCTAAAAACTGTCTAAATGTTTGCGGCAAAGTAATCCTCCTTACAGATTATAGTCTTCTTCAAGAATTCTATGAAAAAAGAAAAAATCCTTTTAAATATAGAGAATTAATTTAATCTTTCGCTAAATTTGCTCCGCTTCAATCTGAACCCCAACACGCCTCATTTGTAACCAATAATAGGTCGTTATCAATACGCTGATAGCGCCGAATACTAGTACCATAAATTGCAGGCCAATAAAATCTAGTAAAGCACCAGTAGACAATAAAACGATTTGAAACATGATCCGATCTAACATGCTTCTGAAAGAAAAGAAACGTCCGTGGTATTCTTTTGGTACTTGTTTTTGAAATATTGTCATCACTGTTGGGAAGAAACAACCTAAGGAGAATCCGAAGAGTGCAAATGTTATTAATGTCAGGAATGAACTTCCTGCAAAATACAACAGCATTTCCCCACTTCCAATGACAATGAGACAAACAAATAAGATTCGCTCTATCTTCCATTTGTCTCCAATATATTTGATGGCAAAAGAACCAATCATAAAGGAAATACCCTCAACTGTATAAATCATACCTTTAATCATCGACGAATCTTGAAATTCACTAATCTTAATAACTAATAGATTAAATGAACCTAAAAATAAGACAGGAATAAACGATAAAATAAACGTCATTTTCACTCCAAGATTAGCTTGTAGCATTGGGAATACTTCTTTAAAGCCACTTCCCTTTTTGGTACTCTCTTCAGATTGAGCTTTTCTTTGAGGAATCTCCTCTGGGATTTTTAACATAAAAGTAAACAAGAGCAATGCAATATACGCGACGAATGAGAGCAAATAAAGTGTACCTATAGCCGAATATACTAATATCAAACCCGCTAAGGCGGTTCCTGCAACACGAGCAACTGTAGAAACATTCATATCCCAACCATTTAATTGCAATAAATCCTTTTCACCTACAATTAAGGGTAAAGTAGCTTGAAGTGCTGGAAAATAAAAAGAGGCAGAAATTTGTAATAGTACTAAGAAGACAATCATCCACCAAATAGATCCTGTCGCTAATGCGATAAACATAAAAACAACACTTACAACACGCCCAACACTAGAGTAAATTAACACAGTTTTTTTTCGGGATTGATCGATGACACGTCCAGCTAATGGTCCCATCATCACTCCAGCTAGTAAACCACTTGATAGAATAAGTGACTTAACAAAGTCAGAAGGTACCTTTTCTTGCATGAACTCAAGATTACCAATTATGCTTGCCCATAATCCAAGTCCTGCAATTAGTTCACCAACTAAAATGATCCAAACATTCCGATTTTTCAACATATTATTCTCCTTAAAAAGAAAAGAGCCACTATGAGCTCCTTTCTTCCTGTAAAGTTACATATATTATTTTGTAGGCTTCATTTTCACAACTCTTGTAAGTTCACCGTCAGTATCAATATCTACAACAAATGAACCATTTGAATACCGGTCTGCATTACGATAATTATCTTCATGTACTTGCTCTTGAACACCTTTTTCAGTTTCTACAAGTAAAATGTCACCTTTATGAACATAAATGACTGTAAAGACGCGGTGTGGATTCTTTTTCAATTCACGTACGGTTACGACTCCGCGTTTTGGACGACCGCTCACTTCAATTTCAGCGACAGCCATTTTCTTCACTGCGCCACGATGTGTAACAAGCATTAAATCACCATTATCATTTTCCGGGATAATATTTGCAGCTACAATATAATCTTCTTCTTTTAAGTTAATGGCTTTAACACCAGCTGTTTTAACACCAGTAACAGGTATATCTTCCATTGGGAATCGAACGGAATAACTGAAATGAGTAGTCAAGATGACTTCATCCGTAATCGTCACGAGATCCGCATAAATTACTTCGTCACCTTTTTTCACGTTCATTGTTTTAATTGGTTTTGAATAACGTTGAACGACGTATTCATTCAGTGGTGAACGTTTAATTTGTCCACCTTTAGTTATTGTCATTACAAATACATCCGGGTCAAATGTTTCTACCCCTCGTGCATTGATGATTACTTCGTCCGAATCAATTGGCACAATACTTGAGATGTGCTGACCTAAGTCTTTCCAACGAATATCTGGTAGCTCATGTACAGGTTGATAAATATAATGTCCTTTGCTAGTAAATAGCAATAGATGCTGTTGCGTATTGATTTGGGATTCGTACAATAAATGATCGGAATCTTTCATCGCAAAGTCTTTGCCATTCGAAGCATTGTAAGACCGCTGACTAGTACGTTTTACATAACCGTCTTTAGTAACTGTCACAACAACTTCTTCACTTGGAATTAAAACTTCTAAATTCAGTTTTATTTCTTCAATTTCAGCTTCAATAATTGAGCGACGTGGCTCAGCAAAACGTTTACGCACATCTTGTAGTTCTTTTCTAATAACACTTATTAGTTTTGCTTCGCTCTCTAAAATGCTTTGTAATTCAGCAATTTTCGCTTTTAGTTCTTCTTCTTCCTCACGTAATTCCGTAATATCGGTATTAGTTAAACGATATAGCTGTAATGAAACAATTGCTTCAGCTTGAATTTCTGTGAATTCGAATTTTAACATTAAGTTGTTTTTAGCATCTCTTTTATCTTTTGACTGACGGATTGTATGAATAACTTCATCTAAAATTGATAATGCCTTCATTAACCCTTCTACGATATGTAGGCGATCTTTCGCTTTTTTTAAGTCAAATTGAGAACGTCTTGTGACTACTTCTTTTTGATGATCTATATATGCATCTAATAATAATGGCAATGTCATCATCGTTGGACGACGTTTAAAAATCGCAATCATGTTAAAGTTATACGTGATTTGAAGGTCTGTGTTTTTATATAAATATTGCAGAATTGGTTTTCCTGGAACTTCTTTTTTTAGTTCAATGACCATTCGTAAACCTGTACGATCTGATTCGTCACGTACTTCTGCAATTCCTTCAAGACGTTTATCTAAACGCATTTCATCAATTTTCTTGACTAAGTTTGCTTTATTAACGTCATATGGTATTTCAGTGACAACGATTTGCTCCTTGCCACCTTTAAGCTCTTCAATTTCCGCTTTTGCGCGAACAATAATTTTCCCTCTACCTGTTTCATATGCTTTTTTGATACCTTCCACACCTTGGATAATACCGCCAGTTGGAAAATCTGGACCTTTTATAACGGTCATAAGGTCATCAACAGTCGCATTTGGGTTTTTCAAACGCATTAAAACAGCGTCTAATACTTCGTGTAATGCATGTGGAGGAATATCTGTTGCATAACCTGCGGATATACCAGTAGAGCCGTTAACTAGCAGATTTGGGAATCTAGCGGGCAATACTGTAGGCTCCATGTCTTGGTCATCAAAGTTTGGTACAAGATCAACTGTCTCTTTTTGAATATCACGAAGCATTTCAGCGGCAATAGCAGATAGACGCGCTTCTGTATAACGCATTGCAGCGGCTGAATCACCGTCGACAGAACCGTTATTACCATGCATCTCAATTAGCATATGACGCGCTTTCCAGTCTTGACTCATACGTACCATAGCTTCATAAACAGAACTATCACCATGAGGGTGGTAGTTACCGATTACGTTACCGACTGTTTTTGCTGATTTACGGAAGGGTTTATCATGTGTATTACCTCCCATAAACATTGCATATAATATACGGCGTTGTACGGGTTTTAAACCGTCACGAGCATCAGGTAAGGCACGATCTTGAATGATGTACTTACTGTATCGACCAAACCGATCGCCGATGACTTCTTCTAGTGGTAAATCTTGATAACTTTCGGTCTGTGTCATACTAGGTCCTCCTCATTTTGAATGAATTCATTGTCAAGAATATTGGAGTCTTCATCTAGACCAAAATCAACGTTTGATTCTATCCATTTACGACGTGGCTCTACTTTATCGCCCATTAGCGTTGTAACACGGCGTTCAGCACGCGCACCATCGTCGATTTTAACACGGATTAATGTTCTTGTTTCTGGATTCATTGTTGTATCCCATAATTGGTCGGCATTCATCTCACCAAGACCTTTATAGCGTTGTAAAATATAGCCTTTACCAATTTTATCAATCGCTTGTTGTAAATCTTTTTCAGTCCAAGCATATTCCAATACTTCTTTTTTACCTACCCCTTTTGAAACTTTATAAAGTGGTGGTAGTGCAATATATACTTTACCCGCTTCAATTAACGGTTTCATATAGCGATAGAAAAATGTCAGTAATAGGACTTGGATATGAGCACCATCTGTATCGGCATCGGTCATGATGATGATTTTATCATACGCAGCATCATCAATTGTGAAGTCAGCTCCTACTCCTGCACCAACTGCATGAATAATCGTAGCGATTTCTTCATTTTTTAAGATATCTTGTAATTTTGCTTTTTCAGTGTTGATGACTTTACCACGCAGTGGCAAAATCGCTTGGAATGTACGGTCACGGCCTTGTTTAGCTGAACCGCCCGCAGAATCACCTTCGACAAGATATAATTCGTTTTTAGCAGCGTTACGAGACTGTGCTGGAGTTAGCTTTCCAGATAATAATGCACTCGATTTTTTGTTTTTCTTACCGTTACGAGCGTCTTCACGTGCTTTACGCGCTGCTTCTCGCACTTGTTGCGCACGAATTGCTTTACGTACAAGAGAAGCACTTAGTTCAGCGTTTTCCTCTAACACGTATAGTAATTTCTCAGACACAACTGAATCGACGACACTTCTCGCTTCACTAGTACCTAGCTTTCCTTTCGTTTGTCCTTCAAACTGTAGTAAGTTTTCAGGAATACGAACGGAAATAATAGCCGCTAAGCCTTCACGAATATCTGAGCCGTCTAAGTTTTTGTCTTTTTCTTTTAGTAAGCCAATTTTACGTGCATATTCATTGAAAACACGCGTCATAGCTGCCTTGGCACCGGTTTCATGTGTGCCCCCGTCACGAGTACGAACGTTGTTAACGAAAGATAAAATTGTTTCTGAATAGCCATCGTTGAATTGGAACGCGAATTCGACTGCAATTTCGTCTTGTGATCCTTCAACATACTTGACTGGGTGTAGAACGTCTTTTTCTTCGTTTAAGTATGCGACGAATGCCTCGATACCGTTTTCGTAATGATACGTTTCATGATTGCCTGTTTGTTCTTCAATTAGCTCGATTTTTAAGCCTTTTAATAAAAAGGCAGATTCTCGTAACCGTTCCGCAAGGGTGTCAAAATTATACTTTGTCGCTGAAAATATAGTGTCATCTGGTAGGAAATGTATACATGTTCCCGATTCTTTTGTTGTACCTATTTTCTCTAATGTAGTAGCGGGTTTACCACCATTTTCAAAGCGCATTCTATATTTTGTGCCGTCACGGTGAATAGTGACTTCAAGCCATGAGGATAGTGCATTTACTACGGAAGCACCTACACCATGCAATCCGCCACTTGTTTTGTAACCACCTTGTCCAAATTTACCACCTGCATGCAGAATGGTAAAAATAACTTCCGGTGTTGGTTTACCTGTTTTGTGCGTACCTGTTGGCATGCCTCGACCGTAGTCACGTACACTTATACTTTGATCCTCGTGAATTTTCACAATGATATGTGAACCAAAGCCGGCTAATGCTTCATCGACTGCATTGTCGACAATTTCATAAACAAGATGATGTAATCCTCGGCTATCAGTTGAACCGATATACATACCTGGACGTTTACGAACAGCTTCTAATCCTTCTAGTACTTGTATCGCATCATCATTGTAAGACATGACTGTTTGTTTATCTGTCAAAAAAATTCCCCCTAAATACAAACACCCGTTCCACTTAAAATTATATTACGCACTTTCTCTTTTACTGTCAACAAGCGGTAATTTAATTTCATATAGAGTTTATTGTACCAATACGTTGAATCTAAAGCAAAATAAGAATAAGATTATAATCTAAGAATATGAGTATATTGTGTCCTAATATAGTATTATGATAAACTATTAGTACCAACTACTAAAATTAAGAAGGAGTTTTTTTATGAATATGATTCTATTAATCATTTTGACATACTTGATAGGTTCAATTCCTTCAGGTTTATGGATCGGTAAATTATTTTATAAAACCGATATCCGCGAACACGGTAGCGGAAACCTTGGTGCAACGAATACCTTCCGAATTCTCGGTAAAAAAGCAGGTATTGTCGTAACACTTATGGATATCTTAAAAGGAACGATAGCGACGTTATTACCAACACTTGCTTACTTTGCAGATAGTGGCATTCATCCACTAATTGCTGGAGCACTTGCAGTTGTAGGTCATATGTTCCCTGTATTCGCAAAATTCCGTGGCGGTAAAGCGGTAGCCACATCAGCTGGTGTAGTACTAGGCTACCATTGGCCAATTTTCATCATCTTATTTATTGCATTCATACTTTGCTTAAAAGTATCCAAAATGGTCAGTTTTTCTTCTATGTTTGCTTCTGTAGTAGCTTTTGTTTATGCTATTATATATACGCTCTTTGAGCAAGACTATTTTTTATTAATCATCATTACAATATTAGCTGTCTTTATTTTTTACAGACATCGTTCGAACATTGTACGTATTAAAGCAGGCACTGAGCCTAAGGTTAAATGGTTGTAAACTACAAGGAGTGTACATCGCATGAAAATTATCGTATCAGATGAAGCACTAGAATGGTTTGAAAAAGAAATGGAATTAGAAGACGGGGACCAAATTCGTTTTTATGCTCGGTATGGTGGCTCTAGCCCTTTTCATGAAGGTTTTTCACTTGGTATGAATCGTGAACAGTCTACAAATCCTGCAGTTGAAGTTGAAAAGAATAATACACTTTTCTACATTGAAGAAGATGATTTATGGTTTTTCGACAATCACGATCTACATATACTGGTGGATGAAACACTTAATGAAATTAAATATGATTATACAAAAGAAGCTTAATAATACAAACGAAAAGCATGGCGCCAAGTGAAGTGCGCCATGCTTTTGTTATGCATAAAAGCGATTGTACTGCTGTAATTGCCCTTCATTTAATAAAATATGGCGTTCAAAGTCGCCAAAAAGGTCGAAATGCGGGTAATGCTTATAATCGATCCACTCAGGTTTTAAACCATAGTTTGCTCCCCATTTGATGAGTTTTTCGACGTCAGCACAACCTGCTTTTGTCACAGTTTTACAACCTGGGAAACGCTCGTCCTTCCAATAATGCGTAAGAAAAGCGATTTCACCAGCGGTCACGCGCTTTTTCCATAATTCCAGCTCAGCTCTAGTAACACCTAATGCCATTAAGCTTCTTTTCTTTCAATTTCTTTATATTTTCTATCCCATATAGGGTCTACTTTTCCTAAAGAAACCGGTCTAAAACTATCTTTTTTCACTAAAATATGTTCTGAAGTTGCTGTTACTGCTACAGTGCCATCTTCATGAAGAACCTTATAGCCATATACTGTACGTAACTTCCCGTGGGATTCAATCCAAGTTCGAACTGTCGCAACTTGACCATATCTCATCGCAGCTTTGTATTGAATGGAAATATCCATCACTGGCGATACATAGCCGTCTGCTTCAAGTTGGGTCACTGAAAATCCTAAATCACGGATTAACTGTGTACGTCCCAATTCAAGCCAAATGATATAATTTGAGTGATATACAACACCCATTTGATCTGTTTCCGCATAACGGATTTCTATCTCTTTATTACTAACAAACATTTATTTCACCTCATAACTCTATTATACAGAAGTCTAACTGAAATTACTCAAAAAAGCCTTATATACAGCGTAATTCGACATCAAAGCATTAATTTTATATCCCTCGATAACAAAAAGACGAAGCCATTAGCTTCGCCTATTTGTTATCGTTTACTAGCTTCTTTTGATGCTAACAAACCTATTGATTTGTTTTTCATCCATACATTATTCCAATGTTTATGGGATACTGGACCTTCACCTGAATATGGTGCAATTTCAACTGTAATACCAGGCTTTTTCTGTGACATGATAAACCAATCAGCAGAAGATCCACTACCTCGAACATAAAGAGGTGGGATGATTGAATACCCAGTTACACGACTAATTTGACGTGTTAATGCTAAATCACGCTTATAGTTAGTGCTATTTTGGAAGTTAAACCAATATAGAATTTGACCAGATGAGTGATATGAAATATCGGACTTAAATTTATGACGTTCGACAAAAGCTTTTAGTGCCTGCGCTTCAGGTTCTGAGAATACACGGGGACCTTTGTAACCTTTATAGGTTTTCGGTGTAAAAGGTACATATTTCCATTCACCATCAAAATTTCGATTTAAATCGACACCACGAGCATTAGCTTTCCAACGTTTGTAATTTGAGCTTTTATTGATCTGCTTGATCAGATTCTTATTCGCCATACTATTTATACCATTTTGTACTAATGTCACACCATCAGGATTAATCATTGGCACAAACCAAATACTTGTTGTATCAAGGGTTTGACGCACATCATAACCTGCAAAGCTTGTCTTTTTATTATAGCTATAAGAGTAGTTATCTATCATTTCCATTACTACATTTGTGGTCATATGTTCACGAGCATGAATGGCTGCATCTACTAAGATTTCTTTCTTACCATTCCCCACTCTTAACGCATAGATTGCTCTTCCCTCGACAGATTCACCAATTTTCTCTAGAGATGTAAACTCAGGATACAATTTAGCGAAAACTTTCATATAGTACGAGTATGCCTTATACGTGACGTTTTTTGTCGGATTAACGATGTTTTTGTGATAGTAATTAGCTAAATCGACATACCCAGATTGACCTAAATATTCAATTATACCGAAACCTTTAGATATACCTTTTAAATGTACAGTTTGTCCTTTGTTTAAAGAACCGATTTTGATACCATTTTGATCGTACACAGCTGAAGTTTTTTCTGCATATAAAGTGATTGGATATGTTGCTGATTTCAGCGTGGCTAAAGAGTTTGCCTTCTTTGTAGGCATTGTGCCAGTAATTGGAACTGCATATTGTTTGCCACTTTTCTTAATGTAATGATACTTACTAGTAGTTTTTGTTGGTTTAAAAACAGCACCTTTTGTTAATGTACCGAATTTTTCGAACTTATTATTTGTGACTGTATATAGCGTCACTGATTTGTTAGTAATTTCGACATTATCTGATGATTTAAATGATAATTCGACATCTTTAAATGCGATATAACCTGTTTGATTTCCTACATTTACAACGAAGTAATTGTCGACAATATTAATTGTTTTAAACTTTGTTGCTTGTGATCCTACCGCTAAAACTGTCGAAGTTGTGCTTGGCTTGTTATAAATTTTGAAGGGTTTTTTAGTTGTAATACTTACTGTCTTTTTCACTTCAGGTACAACAAGTTCTAATTTTGCTTCACTCAGGTTTTCACGTGCAATCCAATATGTATTTTGTCCAATTGATAATTCATACCAATTTGCGTTATCTGTAGGGTTCACGTAGTAAATGGTTGATGAATCATTTAATTGTAACAAAGCATTTGTCGTGTTATTTGGTTCGAATAATAAACTGTTTGCATTCACTGTTACATATGTATATATAACCTCTGGCGATTCTACAATCTTTTCTTCTTCGGTTGTTTCAATATTTTCTGGAGTTTCTACAGATGATTGTTTTTCTTGTATTTCGGGTTCATCTTTATCTGATGTTTCTTCTAATGTAATTACTTCTTGTGGTACAACTGTCTCATCTATTTCAACTTTCTCATTGTCCTTTTGTTGTTGCTCTACTGGTGCCGCATGAACTGTATTCAAGTATGCAAACGGTATATTAAGAGCGAGAATGAAGGCAAGTGAAGAAGCGAAAAGTTGAAGATTCTTCTTTTCCATAAATCCCAATTGGTACACCTCAACTATTTTTTCTCAATTTGACTCAAAATATCATTTATTTTCCATATTAAAATAGAAAAATACATGTGTAGCATACAGTTAAGATACGCTACACATGTATACAAGGAAGGAAGACTCTTAAAGAATCAAACCTAACTTATTTTGTTAATTTGTTACGAAGTACCATTTGTAGGATACCACCGTTACGGTAGTAGTCTACTTCTACTTCTGAGTCGAAACGTGCAAGAGCTTTGAATTCTTTAACAGAACCGTCTTCAGCTTTAGCAGTCACAGTTAAGATATCTTGAGGTTTAACACCTTCAGCGATATTAACTGAGATTTCTTCTTTACCAGTTAAGCCTAGAGATTCAGCGTTTTGTCCATCAACATATTGTAATGGAAGAACACCCATCATTACTAGGTTTGAACGGTGAATACGTTCGTAAGATTCAGCGATAACTGTTTTAACGCCTAAAAGGTTAGTACCTTTCGCAGCCCAGTCACGTGAAGAACCCATACCGTAATCTTTTCCAGCAAGTACAGCTAAACCAGTGCCATTTTCAGCGTATTTCATAGCTGCATCGTAAATGTACTCAACTTCGCCTGTTGGCCAGTAAGTAGTGTAACCACCTTCTGTACCTGGAGCAACTTGGTTACGGATACGGATGTTAGCGAAAGTACCGCGCATCATAACTTCGTGGTTACCACGACGAGAACCGTAAGAGTTGAAGTTACGAGGTTCTACACCGTTAGCACGTAAGTATTGACCAGCTGGCGTATCTTTACCAATCGCACCTGCAGGAGAGATGTGGTCAGTTGTGATAGAGTCACCGAACTTCGCAAGTACACGTAAGCCAGAAAGTCCTTTAATGTCTTCTGGTTTTGGTGCAAGGTTTTGGAAGAATGGTGGGTTTTGAATGTAAGTTGATTTTTCATCAAATGTGTATAGAGAATCAGTTGATGTTTCAATTTCATTCCATTTTTCATTTTCGTCAAATACGCGTGCATATTCTTTTTGGAATAGGTCACGAGTTACAACTTTACCAAGAACATTGTTGATTTCTTCAGTAGTAGGCCAGATATCAGCGAAGAATACATCGTTGCCATCTTTGTCTTTACCGAATGAATCATTTTGAAGATCTACATCTACAGTACCAGCTAATGCGTAAGCAACAACAAGTGGTGGTGATGCTAAGTAGTTAGCTTTAACTAGTGGGTGTACACGACCTTCGAAGTTACGGTTACCTGAAAGTACAGAAGTTACGAATAAATCATTTGAAGTAATCGCTTCTTCGATTTCAGGAAGTAATGGACCTGAGTTACCGATACATGTAGTACAGCCGTAACCTACAGTGTTGAAACCGATTTCGTCCAAGTACGTTGTAAGACCAGAATCGTTTAAGTATCCAGTTACAACTTTTGAACCTGGTGCTAACGAAGTTTTAACCCATTTAGGAACAGTTAAACCTTTTTCAACAGCTTTTTTAGCTACTAAACCTGCAGCGATTAATACGTAAGGGTTAGATGTATTCGTACATGAAGTGATTGCAGCGATTGCTACAGCACCTGCAGGAATTTCTACATCGCCTTCAGCGAATTTAGCAGTTGCAGTTTTTTCGAATTCTTTTTCAGTTAAACCGAAACCTTGTACACCAGAAGGAGCTACTACTACTTCGTGGTAACGTTTTTTCATGTTTGAAAGTGGAATTAAATCTTGCGGACGTTTAGGACCTGATAAGTTAGGCTCGATATCAGCAAGGTTAATTTCTACAACATCAGTGTAAACTGGTTCTAATTCAGGATCAAAGAACATGTTGTTTTCTTTTAAGTATGTTTCAACAACTTGGATGTGCTCTTCGTCACGACCAGTTAAACGCATATAGTTTAATGATTCTTCGTCAATTGCGAAGTAACCACATGTAGCACCGTATTCAGGAGCCATGTTAGAAATTGTTGCACGGTCAGCTAGTGGTAATTGAGGGATTCCCGGACCGAAGAACTCAACAAATTTATTAACTACACCTTTAGCACGTAGAACTTGTGTTACTTTAAGAGCTAAGTCAGTAGCTGTAGTTCCGTTTGGAAGATCGCCTGTTAATTTAACACCGATTACTTCTGGAACTGGGAAGTATGAAGGTTGACCTAACATACCTGCTTCAGCTTCGATACCACCTACACCCCATCCAAGTACACCGATACCGTTGATCATTGTAGTATGAGAGTCAGTTCCAACAACTGAATCTGGGAATGTTTCGAAAGTTCCGTCTGCATTTTCATTCACGTGTACAACTGGAGCTAAGTACTCAAGGTTAACTTGGTGAACGATACCAGTTGCAGGAGGTACAGCACGGAAATTATTGTAAGATGTTTGAGCCCATTTTAAGAAGTTATAACGCTCAGCGTTACGTTCGAATTCAAGGTCCATGTTAGCTTGTAAAGCTGTTGCAGTACCGTATTTGTCAACTTGTACTGAGTGGTCAATTACAAGGTCAACTGGAATTGCAGGGTTAATTTCGTTAGCGTCTCCGCCCATTTCTTTCATTGCAGAACGTAGAGATGCTAAGTCAACTACTACTGGTACACCAGTGAAATCTTGTAATACTACGCGTGATGGTTTGAAAGGAACTTCAGCATTAGGATCTACATCTGCGCCCCATTTTGCTAATTGATCAACATGATCCTCTTTGATTACATAGCCGTCGTATTGACGTAAAACAGATTCTAATAATACTTTGATTGAATAAGGAAGGCGTGATACTTTTGCGATACCAGCTTCTTCGATTGCAGCTAAACGGTAGAAGTTATATTGTTTACCATTTACGTCGAATGAAGCACGGCTGTTATGCAAGTTTTTGTTTGCCATAGGTTGGTTCCCCCTCTAATTAACTAATGAAAAGGCTTTAATAATAGCTTCTTTTCTCCACAAACAATAATATACTAATTAGATACATAAGTAAATTACATTAATATTATAGCGTGTGATAAGTTAAATTTATGACCTTTTTCTAAATGCCATAAGCACTCTCGAAAATGTTGTTTTTTCATTTTAATACAGAATACATCAAATTTTACGAAATTAAAAACATATCTACAAATGCAACTAAAGCCGTGTTTTAGTTTAGTTTTTAATCTTTTAATATTTCGTGCAATCATGTTTAATCCAAGTGGTCACTTAATGACTGGGTTTTATTTTTTTTGAATAAGACCAAAACTGATGCCTGTAGGGTCAACTAAGTATGCCAAGAAAAACGCCTTATTAATCGCATCATCTATAAAATCAACCTCTATTTGAATGTGGGAGCCATGAGGATAATCATAAGGTCCTTTACCTATTCTGCCGTTAATTCCAGATTCAGTACGTTTATTTATAGAAACGGCTCAATAATCCCAATGCGGTACTGATATTTCCCAAAAAAAAACTTCGGAATAAAATAATGCTGCTTTTTCAGGTTCTTGACTATTTAATTCAAAACCTTCAACTTTCCCCATTTTTAATCCCCTCTCTCAAAATCTAACTGATTGAATATAGTTAATTCGATATCTTCATATAAAATTCCTCTTATATAATGTTGATGAACTTCTCTAAATAAAATGAAAAAACCTGTATTTTACATACAGGTTTTTTCATAATCGTATTGTATTCTTAATCGAATTTTATATTAAATTATCGATTTTCTACTATTATATATGTTGCTTTTACAGGGCCATGCACACCAACCACCAGATTCATCTCAATATCGGCTGAATTACTTGGTCCAGATATGAAATTAATACATGGCGGTACTGTTTCTCCACTTCGCACTTTTTCAGAGATAATTTGTGCTGCTTGAGTCATTCTTGGAACAATTGTGCTTTTGGGAATAATCGCAATATAGGTTTGTGGAAGCAAACTGACTGATCTCCCTTGACCGCCTGTTGAAAATAAAACAACTGTTGCAGACTCGGCAAGTGTTATATCACTAAAGGTAATACCCACATTCGCTTTTTCTGCAAGTTTAATATTATCATGTCCATTTTCTACATTCCATTCATTCACTTCAACACTTGCTTGTGGCCACTCTTCTTCCAGTAAATTACGTAGACCGAATGTGTCGAAACGTTCATCTTTCCAAATAGAAACGGGACCGCCTCCATTTAAATCTACACGATTTGCTAACACTACTTTTAATTGGTCTGCAGTTGTTTCAATATAGTCTGTATGAATATTGCTACACTGTTTCTGAAACACTTGCACAAGCTCATCTTGGGATAGATCAGTCAGTGTTTTTGCTTGCGGATTATACTTCCAATGACGTTCAGGCTTTTTTGTTGTATTCATTTCTCGGCCAAGTGCTGTTGCAATATTTTTTATAAAAGGTGCACGTTGTTGGATCATTTCTTGTCTCCTCCTTCACGGTTTTTATACCAGTCGCGGAAACGTTCATTTTTTGGTGCAGGGAAATCGCGTATCATTGTCCATTCTTTTAATGGCCCCGGCCCTTTAGATATAAACTCTTTATCTTTCATAAAGGGCTTCATAACTTTTGTTGCGAGTTTTGTTCCTGTTGTATATAGCGGATTAGAGGATGCCCCAATACCAAACGCCTTCATCATCAAGCCTTCAGAAATAGGTGCTTTACCTTCTTTTTCTACTATTATTTGTCGATGCTTGTGAAGTAACTCATGCAACGGAATCTTCACAGGGCATGCTTCCGTACAAGCACCACATAATGTAGAGGCATAAGGTAATTCTTTAAAGTCATCATATCCTGCAAGTAACGGAGTCAATACAGCTCCTATTGGTCCTGGATAGATTGAGTTATATGAATGCCCTCCTATATGCCGATATACAGGACATACATTAATACATGCTGCACAACGAATACATTGTAATACTGATTGAAATTCAGTTCCAAGAATTTTCGAACGTCCATTATCAACAATGACAAGATGGAACTCTTCAGGACCATCAGCATCACCTTCACGGCGTGGACCTGATAATACCGTGATATAACTCGTTAGTTTTTGCCCAACAGCACTTCGAGTCAACAAACTAACGAGTACTTCTAATTCTTCGAACGTAGGTACAATGCGCTCCATACCCATAACAGTAATTTGCGTTTTTGGCACAGTCGTGGCTAAACGAGCATTCCCCTCATTGGTTACTAAACTAATCGAACCAGATTCAGCTATAGCAAAGTTACAACCTGTAATACCAACATCCGCTGTTAAAAACTCGTTACGTAAAGTTTCTCGTGCATGCCTTGCCAATTCTGTTGGATCATTTGATTTTTTATAATTTATCTTCTCTTCGAACACCTTACGAATTTGTTCTTTGTTTTTATGTAGTGCAGGTGCGACTATATGGGAAGGTGGTTCGTGTTCGTCAAGTTGTAAAATGTATTCCCCTAAATCTGTCTCAATCACAGTACAACCAGCCTTTTCTAATGCTGCATTTAGACCGATTTCTTCAGTAACCATTGATTTTGATTTGACGATTTTTTTTGCTTCTTTCTTTTTAACAACTTCTTCAATATAACGATTAGCGTCATCTGCAGTTTGTGCAAAGAAAACGTGACCACCAAGCTTTTGGATGTTGTCTGAAAGTTCTTGTAAATAATAATCGAGATTTTCAAGTACATGTTGGCGAATTTCTTCTCCATGAGAGCGCCATTCTTCCCAGTTTCCAAGTTCCTCTGCGTTTTCTAATCGGCGAGAACGAAGGCGATCTTGTGCACCAGACACAGCACCACGCATAAAGTCATCTTTTAAATTATCTTTTACTTTGTCTTTAAAATTCCCATCTGTAATTTTTACAGCCATATGCTCACCCCTTAATGTGAATTTAACACTTCAGCAATATGCATTACTTTCACTGGTACCTGCCTACGTTGCATTCGTCCTGCAATGTTCATAATGCATCCACCGTCAGATGCTACTAAAATCTGAGCGTTTGTAGAGATTGCCGCATCTACTTTTTCATCAACCATTTGTTCAGAAATATTCCCCATTTTCACGGAGAACGTTCCCCCAAAGCCACAGCAATTATACGCATAAGGTAAGGGTTTCATTTCTAGTCCTTCTACGTTTGATAAAAGTGTATATGGTGCATCTTTTATTCCTAATAAGCGTGTCATATGGCATGAAGGATGATAAGTTGCTTCTCCAGTCAACTTAGCACCGACATTTTCTACCTTTAAAACATTTACGATAAAATCTGTCAGTTCATACGTTTTTTCAGCCAATAGCCTTGCACGTGCAGACCAACCTGGCTCATCTTTCAATATTTGTGGGTATTCATGAAACATTGTTGCACACGATCCTGATGGTGTAACAACAACTTCCGCTGCTTCAAACGTTTCTATCATTTTTTTAATAGCTGCTTTTGTATGCTCAACATACCCTGAATTGTAAGACGGTTGACCACAGCATACTTGAGCTGTAGGAAAATCAATTTCACAACCAAGCCGCTCCAACAACTCCACAGTTGCTTTTCCCACATTTGTTTCGAACATATCCACAAGACATGTTACAAATAGTGTTACCTTCATGTACATACCCCCTCAAAGATATGGTCATCTGATGACTTATTTTTCATTAATGATACAGTAATAAACAATGGTTTTCCAATCTTTTTATTGAAAATACTGATTTTTCTGTTAATTTTATTGAGAAGAACGACCTACAGCTTAGTCATTTTCCTCTTGGATATATTGCGCTAAAATTGACTCTACAAATTGCAAATGCGACTTCATCGCTTTTGAAGCACCTTCCGCATCTTGTGCTTCGATCTGTTTGTAAATCAAATGGTGTTGTTCGTTTAAGAAATCTAATGTTTGTTTTTCATCATATAAACAAATACGACGTGTTTCACGCATAGATTCAGACATTAAATCGGACACATGTTGCATTAATGTGCTAAGTAATACATTATTCGCAGCTTTAGCAATGGCTAAGTGGAAGGCTAAGTCAGCTCTCTCCCCTAGATCAGAGTTTTTTGTGTGATTGATCATTTCCTTTAAATGAACACGCATCCCTTCCAAATCTTCTGCTGTTCTTTTTTGCGCCGCGCTTGCGACAATACCTGTCTCTAAAATTTGACGTACTTCTAATAACTCTTGAATATTTTTATTCGTCATGAGCATTGCACTTTGGATAGGATAAGATAGATTATCTGCCGTGAATGTTTTGACAAATGTCCCTTCCCCTTGTCGCATTTCAATAAGTCCCATTGCTCTTAATGAAGTTAGTGCTTCACGAATTGCTGATCTTCCTACTTGAAAATTGATTGCCAACTCTTGTACAGAGTCTAATTGATCTCCTGGTTTCAACTGACCATCTTTAATCATTTCTATTAATATATCAGCGACTTCTTCATAAATCTTTTTTCTGGTAATCTTTTTATAGTTCAATTGTATGTCACCTCTATTCTATTATAACCAATGGAGATACTATATTAAAAACTAATGTTAAATACTAATTATGGATCATCTAATAATATACTTAGTTGGTTTGTCGTTTATGTTTAGGTAAAAAGGGAAATTTCTATTGAAATAATTAAACTAGCATTGTTTTCTTTAGAGGTTGTGTTAATCTTTCTTTTTTATATGGTGGTAGAAGTATTTATGAGTTGATGATAAATTTGAGGAGCAGCGATGTATATATAATATAGACTATCGAGTTCTATATATATATTATTCTTAGTTGCATATTATCTAATCAGATAGTTATTTAGAAAAAAGGGAGTTAAAATCAATGTTCATCTGCTTTAACTCCCTTTTTTGATTCATCATAGCTTTATATATTGACAAAAAAACCGTCTAGACGGTATAATAAAAACACATAAAAGACCATCTGGACGGTTTTATTGAAGGGGGGCTTCACACATGGAATCAAAAGCAACAATCAAGCGCAAACACATTCTAAAATCTGCTAAAGACTATATTTTGGAAAATGATATAAATTCACTTACTTTAGATGCAGTGGCAAAGCAAGCTGGGATTAGTAAAGGTGGTTTATTGTATCACTTTCCAAGTAAAGAAGCATTATTATTGGAAGTAACTCAATATATCTTCGAAGATTTCACTTCTCGATTTAATGAGTACGCTATGAATGACTCAATAGAAAAAGGTAGATGGAGCCGCGCTTTAATAGAAGCAACAAAAGAGGATTTAAATCACAATGCTGAGTTAAATGTAGGACTACTTGCATCTTCTATGTTAAATCCAGATTTATTAACAAGCATGTCTCAAAGCTATCAGCATATGCAAAATAAAGTGGAGCAAGATAGTATAGATCCAGTAACAGCAACTATTATCCGATTAGCTATAGATGGACTTTACTATTCAGAACTGTTTAATATAGCTCCAATAGATGATAAATTGCGTGAAGATGTTATTCAAAAATTAATCAACATGACAAAGTAGGAGGTATTCAACTTGAATCCATATATAATTTTGGCAGTAGCCATTATTAGTGAGGTATTTGGTAGTTCTATGTTAAAAGTTTCAAATGGATTTAAAAAGCTGTTCCCTTCTATTGGCGTAATTATTGGAATGTTTTCAGCTTTTTATTGCTTATCTTTATCACTTAAAACCATTCCATTAGGTACAGCTTATGCAATTTGGTCAGGGGTAGGTACAGCCTTAACCGCAATAGTCGGTGTAATAGTATATAAAGAATATTTCAATTTAAAAAAAGCTTTAGGATTAGTGCTGATCATTGGCGGAGTTGTTGTACTGAAGCTCTCAAGTGGTAGTGTTCATTAATCTTTAGATAATCGGGGGTTATAGTATGAGAGGTTATATAGCTTTAGGTGTTTCCATCATTAGCGAAATATTTGGTACAACAATGTTAAAATTATCAGAAGGATTTACAATTATACTCCCTTCTATTGGTGTAATAATTGGTTTTGGAATAGCATTTTACTGCTTATCACTATGTCTTAAAACCATACCATTAAGTTTAGCTTACGCTATCTGGTCCGGAATAGGGACAGCTATAACAGCAGTTATTGGTGTATTGTTATGGGATGATCCTTTTAGCATCATGACACTCCTTGGCATAGTATTAATAATTGGAGGAGTAGTTTTATTAAATGCTTCCAATAGTCCGGAAAAAGTAGAAGAACCATCAAGTTAAAAGCTTGATGGTTTTTCTATACTCTTATAAAAGTGATACCAAATAAATCGAATTATGGCAATAATCTTTTGCGTTCATCCACATTTGGTAAGTGGCAGCTAGCAGGTGCTTTCATTAATTGATGACGATTGCGAGCTACGAGACGATATACTGGATTTCGTATAAATAAAGGAATTAGTTTGAAAATAGTGAACAAGGGAAAAGGTGGTTTTAAATAAGGGAGTAAAAAAAACACAGCCTCTGATTCAGTCAATATACCAGATGGACTTTTTACTATAACTGAATCGAGGTTCTTTGTAAGATTCGGTGACAAAGTGCTTTTTGCAGTTTCACCCTGTAATGGAGCAAAAAGAATATCGTGATTCCGTTCATGTTTTAAGACGAACTGTACTGCCCACTGACAGAACCCGCAACAACCGTCATAAAACAGAATTGGATTTTGATGATTGGTCATTATGCTCCCCCTCTTTTTTCTATGTATTACTATTAAGTGTACAATATCTACGTTTATATTAACAAAGAATCGTTTAGAATTTGGGGTAACCCAACAATAATTCTGTTAAGATCTATCCAAAAACTTGATTCGGTGGCACCTTTGAATCTTTAGACAAATACTATTTAAAGTAAATACTATAGAAACGAGTCACAGTATTAAGACCTCCATATTAAAAGCGAATCGATCTTACCCAGCCAATTCGCTTGATATCCTTGGAATATTTTCAGAAAATTCAATTCCGTTATATCTCATTTCCCAGGCAATATGGTTATGATAACTCTCATGTAAGTTCTGTTATTCCATTAGAAAAGCTATCAAATTACTATCTAGAATTTTATTTCCTGTCTAATTTAGTTTTCTAACTGGATTTATCATCTAGTAATGAATAAATATTAGTGTCATGTGGAACACCATCTTGATACATATAATTTCTTAAAACGCCTTCTTTTTCAAAGCCTAATTTCTCCAATAACTTATTCGAAGAAGTATTTTCCACAAAAATGACTGCTCCTATACGCTTTATGCCAAGATTTTCGAAACCAAAAGTAATTACTTTTTTTACAACTTCAGTTGCATATCCGTTTCCCCAATATTCAGGAGAAAGTGCGTAGCTTATATCTGCTCGCTTATGTACATAAGACCATTCTTGGAAGCCAATTGTTCCTATAATTCCATTCACACCTTTTCGCTCAATTCCCCATTTGATGCCCATTTTTTTCTCGTAATTTCTCGAAAAATTTTCGATAATTTGTTTCACCTGATCTAAACTTGTTAGTGGATTTTGCCCATAGAAACGTAATACATCAACATTTGAAAAGCAATCTAATATAGCATGAGCATCATCTTCTACTAGTTCTCTCAAAATTAGCCGTTCAGTCTTTAAAATTGGAAACATTACGTTACACCCCTTGTCAAAAATCAACTAAAAAACAAACAATTAAATATCCTCTTAAATTATGAAAAACTACCTAATGCCAAATTAGACACTAGGTAGTTTATATACTTATTTAATACGCTTTGCGAGTTGCTTCATATTTCGTAATTTGCTCATCATATTGGAATGTTAAAGAAATCTCATCCCAACCATTTAATAGCATTTGTTTATAGTAAGGGTCAATTTCAAACTTGTATACTTTACCATTTGCTGTTACAGTTTGAGATTCTAAATTCACTTCTGTTTCAAGCGGTGATGCTTCA
This sequence comes from Viridibacillus sp. NPDC093762, assembly GCF_050279675.1. Classification (NCBI taxonomy): domain Bacteria; kingdom Bacillati; phylum Bacillota; class Bacilli; order Caryophanales; family Caryophanaceae; genus Viridibacillus; species Viridibacillus sp. NPDC093762. The sequence continues at coordinate 262,059 of NZ_JBNNUK010000002.1, forward strand.
CCTGCTGCAAGTAATTCTTCTACTTCAGAAACAGACAACTTAATTGGTAAAATACCATTTTTGAAACAATTATTGTGGAAAATATCCGCAAAACTTGGTGCGATAACTACATTGAATCCATAATCTAAAATCGCCCATGGTGCATGCTCACGTGATGATCCACAGCCAAAATTTTCGTGCGCTACTAAAATTTTAGAGCCTTGATATTGTGATTGATTTAATACGAAATCTTCAATTGGTTGATCATTTTGATCGAAGCGCCAGTGGTAAAAAACAAATTGACCAAAACCTGTACGTTCGATTCGTTTTAAAAATTCTTTAGAAATAATTTGATCGGTATCAACATTTTTTCGATTAAGTGGTGTTAGTACGCTATTCACTACATTAATTGGTTCCATCCTCTACGCCTCCATTACACAGGTACATTTAAAATTTCGCGAACATCTACGAAATGTCCAGCGATTGCGGCAGCTGCTGCCATTTGTGGACTCACAAGATGCGTACGAGAACCAGCACCTTGGCGTCCTTCGAAGTTACGATTAGACGTTGACGCACATCTTTCTCCAGATGGAACCACATCCTCGTTCATCGCAAGACACATACTGCATCCTGATTCACGCCATTCAAAGCCCGCATCCAAGAAGATTTTATCTAACCCTTCCTCTTCTGCTTGCTTTTTAACGGTGACGGAACCTGGTACAACAATTGCTTTTACATTTTCATTTACTTTTTTACCTTCAATAACTGCTGCTGCAGAACGTAAGTCATGTAGTCGTGAATTCGTACATGAACCGATAAACACATGTTGAATAGCAATATCAGTTAAAGGTGTACCTTCTTGTAAATCCATATATTGAAGTGCTTTTTTTAGTGCTTGTTTATCTGATTCTTCTTTGAAATCAGCTGCATAAGGTACGTGATTTGAAATACCAGAACCCATTGAGGGATTTGTACCCCATGTGACAAATGGTTCGATTTCATTTGTATCAATTTCAAGAACACGATCATATGTAGCATCAGAATCTGACGCTAATGATAGCCAATACTCAGTTGCTTCCTCGAATGCATTGCCTTGTGGAGCATACTCACGACCTTTAATATAATCAACAGTGATTTGATCAGGGCTAATTAAGCCCGCTTTTGCCCCTGCTTCAATTGACATATTACATATCGTCATACGTTCTTCCATCGATAATTGATGAATAGCATCTCCCGTAAATTCAACGATATGACCAGTACCTACATCAATACCAAACTTCGCAATGATTGCTAGAATAATATCTTTTGCTGTTACACCAAAGCCAAGTTCACCGTTGACACGGATTTCCATCGTTTTTGGTTTGCTTTGCCATAACGTTTGAGTTGATAATACATGTTCCACTTCACTTGTACCGATACCAAACGCAATTGCACCAAATGCACCGTGAGTTGATGTATGTGAATCACCACAAACGATTGTTTTACCCGGTTGTGTTAAACCGAGCTGCGGTCCGATTACGTGAACTATCCCTTGATCTGGATGTCCCATATCTGCTAATTGAACACCAAATTCTGCACAGTTTTCAGCTAATGTGTTAATTTGTTTTTTAGCAATTGGGTCATTAATCGTAGGTAAATTCTTCGTCGGCACATTATGATCCATTGTTGCAAAGCATAGGTCAGGACGACATACTTTACGATTGTTTAAACGAAGTCCTTCAAACGCTTGTGGAGATGTTACTTCATGAATTAAATGCAAGTCGATATAAAGCAAATCTGGTTTCCCGTCCTCTTGATAAACGACATGTTGATCCCATACTTTTTCGATTATATTTTTTGCCATATAATATCACCTTTTCTTAGATATATGATGTCATAATGCTATCTGAAACGAAGCTAGTGTCTAGTTCATTGATGACTTTTTCAGTCCACTCAGCTGTTGTTAATACGCGACTTCCTGGAGTTGCAAGATCTCCTGTGAAATAACCATCTTCGAATACTGCAGCTACAGCACGTTCAATTTCAGCTGCTTCTTCATTTAAGCCAAATGAATACTTCAACATCATCGCGACAGATAAAATCGTTGCAGCTGGGTTCGCAATGCCTAGCCCTGCAATTTCAGGAGCTGAACCATGGACAGGCTCATATAATCCGAAATTATCAGAACGTATACTTGCAGAAGGTAACACACCAAGTGAACCCGTAATTACTGAAGCTTCATCACTTAGAATATCACCGAACATATTTTCCGTTACAACAACGTCATACGCTGCCGGGTTCGTTATTAATTTCATTGCTGTAGAATCGACTAAACTATGTTCAACTTCAACATCTGGATAACCAGCTTTCTTTTCGTCTACAATTTGGCGCCATAGTCTTGAAGATTCAAGAACGTTTGCTTTATCAACAGACGTTAATTTCCCTCTACGTACACGGGCTAATTGGAAAGCACTATCAACGATCCGTTCAATCTCATGTCGTGTGTAGACTAATGTATCTAAAGCTGCTTTTTCAGTACGTTGACGTGGTTCGCCAAAATATAAACCACCAGTTAATTCACGAACAATTAGTAAATCAACATCTTTCACAATGTCTTCTTTTAGAGGAGAAGCTTTCAAAAGTGACGGAATTGCTTGCACTGGACGTAAGTTTGAGAATAAATCAAAATGCTTACGAATGCGTAGTAATCCTTTTTCTGGTCGCAATTCTGCTGGATTTTGATCCCATTTAGGACCCCCAACTGCCCCAAGTAATATCGCATCACTTTGTTCGCAAAGGGCAATTGTTTCTAGAGGTAACGGATCGTTATATCGATCGATTGCTGAGCCACCTATTGCACCATAGGCGATGTGGAATGAATGATGATACCTTTTACCGACTGATTGTAGTACTGACACTGCCGAAGCGACAACTTCGGGGCCAATGCCATCACCCGGTAGTACTGTAATTTTCTTTTCCATAAAAACTCCTCCTCTATATGTTTAATGAATTAATTCTTTAGCTCTTATACTTGATTGAATTATCTGTCTATTGATAGCGTTTAAATACGCTTTTGCCGATGCTTCCAAGACATCTTGCGCTGCATCACGACCAGTAACTTTTTGGTCATTGTACGTTAAGTTAATAACCGCTTCACCTAATGCATCACGCCCCTTACCTACAGAAGTTACACGGTAGTCTAAAATCTCAACCTTCGAATGAATCAGTAATTCCAAAGTATTGAAGATTGCTTCAACAGAACCCGAACCAGTTGAAGCTACAGTTACTTCTTCACCGTCTGGTTGAATTACTTGCACGGTAGCTGTAGGAATGTTCTCAGTACCGTATTGAACTTGAACGCTTTTCAGCTCATATACTGGTATTTCTTCATATTGAATTTGTTGATCTGTTAGTAAAGTTAATAAATCTTCTTCAGTAATTTCCTTCTTACGATCAGCTAACTTTTTAAATTCCGCGAATGCCCGATTAATTTTATCGTCACTTAAGTCAAAGCCCATCGTTTCAGCACGGTCTTTGAAGGCGTGTCTTCCGGAGTGTTTACCTAATACGAGAGGAACCGCACTTTCTCCAATTAAAGCAGGTGTAATAATCTCATATGTTTCAGGATTCTTTAACATTCCGTCTTGATGGATACCTGATTCATGAGCGAAGGCATTCTTACCTACGATTGCTTTATTTGGTTGAATAACGACACCTGTAAGTTTACTCACTAGTTGACTAGTACGCTTAATTTCTTGCAAGTTAATGCCAGTTTCGATTCCGTAAATGTCTTTACGGATGTGCATTGCTACAGCTATTTCTTCTAATGCTGCATTACCTGCACGTTCACCGATTCCATTAATAGTACCTTCAACTTGATTGGCGCCATTTTCAATTGCTGCGATTGAGTTTGCAACGGCCATGCCTAAATCATCATGACAGTGAGCGGAGAAGTTTACTTTGTCACTACCTGTGACATTTTCTCTTAAATATTTAAATAGTGCACCATATTCTGCAGGGCTTGCATAACCTACTGTATCTGGAATGTTAATAGTAGTTGCACCAGCTTTAATTACTTCATTAATAATACGTACAAGGAATTCACGGTCAGAGCGGAAAGCATCTTCTGCAGACCATTGAACAAGTGGAAATGTTTTTTTTGCATATTTGACAGCTTCTACGGCTGCTTCAACAACTTGATCTGGTGTTTTGTTAAGTTTGTATTGCATATGAATCGGACTTGTAGCAAGGAATACATGAATATGCGGTTGTTCCGCTTTTTTTAGGGCGTCCCAAGTAATATCAATATCCCTTTTAATTGCTCTTGCAAGACCTGTAACGATTGAGTTTTTAACTGTACCTGCAATGCGTTGTACTGCATCGAAATCGCCAGGGGATGAAGCAGGAAAACCTGCTTCAATAATAGATGCCCCAAAGCGTTCTAGCTGTTTAGCAATTTCAAGCTTCTCAGCGGTGTTTAGGTTAATACCCGCTGATTGCTCTCCATCACGAAGTGTAGTATCAAAAATTTCAATTTTGCGCACTATGAACCACTTCTTTCTCAATCTTTTTACCGTTATTTACGAAAGGCATCATTTCACGAAGTTTATCTCCAACTACTTCGATTTGGTGCTCAGATTCTGCTTTTTTAATAGTATTATATTTAGGACGGTTTGTTTCGTTTTCGTTGATCCATTCTTTTGCGAATTTACCTTCTTGAATATCTGTTAAAACGTCTTTCATGCGCTCTTTTACAGAAGCATCTATTACACGTGGACCAGATACGAAATCTCCCCATTCAGCTGTATCTGAGATTGAGTAGCGCATGTTAGCTAGACCGCCTTCATACATCAAGTCAACAATAAGTTTTAGTTCATGCATACATTCGAAGTAAGCGATTTCTGGTTGATAACCAGCTTCTACTAAAGTTTCGAAACCAGCTTTTACTAGAGCTGTTGTACCACCGCAAAGAACTGCTTGCTCCCCGAATAGATCTGTTTCTGTTTCTTCTTTGAAAGTAGTTTCAATTACACCAGCACGTGCTGCACCGATACCTTTTGCATAAGCTAGTGCTAAATCTTTTGCGTTACCAGTTGCATCTTGGAAAATACCGAATAGTGCTGGTACACCTGCGCCAGCTTCGTATGTGCGGCGTACTAAGTGTCCTGGACCTTTAGGAGCTACTAAGAATACGTCAACATCAGCTGGTGGTACGATTTGGCCAAAGTGAACATTGAAACCATGTGCAAATACTAGTGCATTTCCTGATTGTAATCCTGGTGCGATTTCTTCTTCATAAACTGCTTTTTGGCGTTCGTCTGGAAGTAAGATCATGATAACGTCTGCTTCTGCAGCTGCTTCTTTAACTGTTTTAACTGTTAGTCCATCTTGCTCAGCTTTATCAAAAGATTTGCCTGGACGGATACCAACTGTAACGTCGAAACCTGATTCTTTTAGGTTTTGAGCGTGTGCATGACCTTGTGAACCATATCCGATTACTGCGATTTTTTTACCTTGTAAAGTTGCCTCGTTGATATCATTGTTATAGTACATTTTTGCCATTTTAAATTCCCCCTGATTGGTTTAGTAGTTTTTTTGAAAAGCTTTTATTGTAAAATCGAAAGTTGCGCTGTTGGTTTTACTGGTGCATCACGTACAAATGCTGTAACTCCAGTACGTGTTAGCTCTTTAATACCATATGGTTGGATCAATTCAATGAATGCGTCAATTTTTTCTGGGTTACCGACGATTTGATAAGTCACAACATTTTTACCCATATCGATGATGGAACCACGGAAAGGTTCGACAATTGAGTTAATCTCCATGCGCAAATTCGGTGGAGCAACAATTTTAATTAGTGCAAGCTCACGTATAACAATTGATTTGTCAGTGATATCATTTACTTTGATCACATCAATTTGTTTTGAAAGCTGTTTGACCAATTGTTCAATTTTATTTTCATCTTCTACATGTACGATGAAAGTCATTTTAGAGATACCCGGTTGTTCTGTATGACCAACCGTAATACTTTCGATGTTAAACTGTCTTTTCATGAGTAGACCTGTGACGCGATTTAAGACACCACTTTGATTGATCACAGTTACTGTAATAACTCTTTTCATTCTTTTTTCACCCCAATCATTTCATCTAATCCTTTACCAGGTGCTACCATTGGATTAACAACTTCAAGTTGTTTTACACGACAATCAATAAGTACTGGTTCATCTGATAACAGTGCTTCAGTTAGTATATCTTCAGCCTCATGAATTGTATTAATGCGGTAACCCTTCACACCGTAAGCTTCAGCTAGTTTCACGAAATCTGGCTGAACTGGCATTAGAGAAGATGAATAACGCTCTTCATAGAACGTTTCTTGCCATTGACGAACCATCCCTAAACAGCTGTTATTTAAAATAACAATTTTCACTGGTAAGTTAAATTCTTTCAATAAAGCAAGTTCTTGAGATGTCATTTGGAAGCCTGCATCACCTACAATAGAGATAACTCTTTGATCAGGTTTAGCAAATTGCGCTCCAATTGCAGCTGGGAAACCAAAGCCCATTGTTCCAAGTCCGCCAGACGTTACCCAGTTGTGATCGGTTTTAAATTTGTAGTATTGTGCTGTCCACATTTGGTGTTGCCCTACATCGGTTGTGACGATTGCTTCACCATTTGTAATACGGTTAATTAGCTCCACAGCTTGTTGCGGATAAACTGTATCTGGCTCTTTTGCGTCATACCATAATGGGTATTCCGCTAAGCATTCAGTCAAATACTCGTGCCAAATCAACGTATCAGGTGTTTCAATCTCTTGTTTCAATAGTGCTTTTAATGCTTCTTTTGCATCTGCAACAATTGGAATATCAGTTGGAACGTTTTTGCCAATTTCGGCTGGGTCAATATCGATATGAATTATTTTCGCTTTTTGAGCGAATTTGCTTAGATCTCCTGTAAGACGGTCATCGAAGCGGGCTCCTATATTGATAAGTAAGTCACAGTTACTAATCGCCATATTAGACGTAAACGTACCGTGCATACCTGCCATCCCTAGGAAAAGCTCGTGTTCACCGTTAATACTGCCAAGTCCAAGCAAAGTATTAGTTACCGGAATATTATGTTTTTCAGCAAATTCAGTTAATTCAACCGATGCATCTGCAGCTAGAATTCCAGCACCTGCTAAGATCAAAGGTTGTTTTGCTTCACCGATTGCTTTCACAGCTTTTTGGATTTGCAAAAAGTTCGGATGCAACGTCGGCTGATAACCTGGTAAATTAATTGGTGCATTATCATCCACTTCCGATTCGAAAATGGTATTTGCGATATCTTTTGGAATATCAACTAGTACTGGTCCTTTACGACCAGTTGAAGCAATGTGGAATGCTTCCTTTACGATTCTTGGAATATCATTAATGTTCTTCACTTGATAGTTATGCTTTGTAATCGGTTGTGTGATGCCAACAATATCAGCTTCTTGGAAAGCATCTGTTCCAACAACAGTTGTTGCAACCTGACCTGTAAAGACTACAAGTGGAAGAGAATCCATCATCGCATCTGTAATACCTGTGACAAGGTTTGTAGCTCCCGGTCCAGATGTAGCAATAACTACTCCTGGTTTGCCGGATACGCGAGCATAACCTTCTGCAGCGTGAATTGCTCCTTGCTCATGTCTGGCGAGTATATGTTTAATCGGATCTTTGTATAGTGCGTCATATAATGGTAAGACAGCACCACCTGGATATCCGAAAATAATTTCAACATTTTGTTTCTTTAACGATTCGATGAATAATGCAGCACCATTTTGTTTCTTTTTAATTTCTTGTTTGGCCTCTTCCGGTGCTGATTCTCTACTCTTTAGTGGAACTTGTGCATTCATCATATAACTCCTCCCCAAATTTTTATATAAAAAAAGCCCATTTCTCCGCACGCAAAGAAAACCTTTACGTAGGGATGAAAATAAGCTTTTCATGGTACCACCCTTGTTCATAGTCAAAAGACTACCTTTTGAATAGACAAATCTATTCTTTATCTAACGAGCGCAATTGGTTGCGCCCGGGGTTACCTAATTACTTACGTGTTTAGCAACCCACTCCGAGGGGATGTCGGATATAGTTGTATTACCGGCTCCCAGCACTACCGGCTCTCTGTGAATACTTAAATCTATAACCTTTAACCTCATCAACGATTTCTATATTTGATTGTCAAACTATATTTTCATTACGCCGCCAGTAGAAGCGCTCGTTACTAGCTTAGAATATCGTGCTAAGTAACCTTTTTTAATCTTTGGTTCGAAAGGTTTTAAGTTTTGCTTTCTTTCAGCTAAGACTTCAGCAGAAACTTGTAATTCTATCGTACGGTTTGTTAAATCGATAGAGATTGTATCACCATTTTCTACTAATGCAATCGGTCCACCATCAGCAGCTTCTGGAGAGATATGCCCTATTGAGATACCTCGTGAAGCACCTGAGAAACGACCATCTGTAATAAGTGCTACCTCTTTACCTAGACCACGCCCCATAATAGCGGAAGTTGGTGCAAGCATTTCAGGCATTCCTGGTCCGCCTTTAGGTCCTTCATAACGAATGACTACGACATGACCTGATTGAACTGTACCATTATCGATGTTATCTTGAGCTTCCTCTTGAGAATCAAAGACAATAGCTTCACCTGTGAACTCCTTAATAGAAGGATCAACAGCACCTACTTTAATAACAGCGCCTTCAGGAGCAATATTACCGAATAGTACTGATAAACCACCTACAGGACTATATGGATTATCTTTTGTACGTATGACATCCGTATTCGTAATTTCATACCCTGCTACATCTTCAGCAATTGTTTTACCCGTGATAGTGATTCGATCTTTATGAATGGCCCCATCAATTTTACAAAGCTCATTGACAATTGCACTAACACCACCTGCAAGATGAACATCATGCATTGAATAATTCGAAGCTGGCATAATTTTCGATAAATACGGTACGCGTTCAGCTACCTTATTAATGTCTTCTATGTTGTAATCAATTTCTGCTTCATGAGCGATTGCTAATGTATGTAAAACAGTATTAGTTGAACCTCCCATGGCCATATCAAGGGCAAAAGCATCATCGATTGTTTCTTTCGTAATGATATCGCGCGGTTTTACATCATCCTTGATCATTTGGACTAAATGTTTTGCAGCGTCTTTAATCAATTGATGACGTGCATCAGAAGTTGCTAAGATCGTACCATTTCCTGGTAAAGCCATTCCTAGCATTTCCATAAGAGAGTTCATAGAGTTAGCCGTAAACATCCCTGAGCATGAGCCACAAGTCGGGCACGCGTTATCTTCGATGTCCTTTAATTGCTCTGCAGTCATTTGTCCGCTTTTATAAGCACCAACGCCTTCAAATACAGAAGTTAATGAAAGTTGCTCTCCAGTAGAAGAAACACCAGCTTCCATAGGACCACCTGATACAAATACTGAAGGAACGTTCGTACGAACTGCTGCCATCAACATTCCTGGTGTGATTTTGTCACAGTTTGGAATGTAGAAGACACCATCAAACCAGTGTGCATTAATTACTGTTTCTGCAGAATCTGCGATTAGCTCTCGGCTTGGTAATGAATAGCGCATTCCGATATGGCCCATAGCAATCCCATCATCAACACCGATTGTATTGAATTCGAATGGAATCCCGCCCGCTTCTCGAATCGCTTCCTTTACAACTTCAGCAAACTTTTGAAGATGAACATGACCTGGAATAATATCAATATAAGAATTACAAACTCCTATAAATGGTTTATCTAAATCTTTTGTTTTAACACCTGTTGCATATAGTAAACTTCTATGCGGAGCACGATCGACTCCCTTTTTTATCATGTCACTTCTCATTTTAAACGCCCCTCATTACACTACTGTAGTTTTTACGTCGTAAGCTTTCACGCCATCTTGTTCAACGATTGCACGGAAACCCTCTAAAATGTCATTTGTCACTTTACCAGGTGTACCGTCACCAATAATTCGGCCGTCTACTTTCACTACAGCGATTACTTCAACAGCTGTACCTGTTAAGAATACTTCATCAGCTACATATACATCATGTCTAGTAAACACACCTTCAATTGCTTCGTATCCTTTATTAGCAGCAACTTCTAAGATTGCATTACGCGTAATCCCTTCTAAAGCACCGATATAACCTGGAGGCGTGATTAATTTATTGTCTTTAATGATAAAGATATTATCGCTTGAACCTTCAGCTACATAACCTTCACCATTCATCATTAACGCTTCAGAAACACCTGCTAAGTTAGCTTCTATTTTAACTAAAATATTATTTAAATAGTTTAATGTTTTCGTTTTTGGACTTAATACATCAGAACGGTTACGACGGCTTGAAGCTGAAACAATTTCAATACCAGTTTCGTAAAGCTCTGCTGGGAATAAAGCTAGTGGTTCAGCGATTACAATTACGCTTGCTTTCTTACAACTTCTAGGATCTATTCCTAAGTTACCAACGCCACGTGAAACGATTAAACGGATATAAGCACTTTGTAGAGAATTCACTTTAATTGTTTCTTTCACTACTTCAGTCATTTCTTCGATTGTGTATGGAATTTCTAGTAAAATGGATTTTGCTGATTCATAGAGTCTTACTAAGTGTTCTTCTAAACGAAAGATATTGCCGTTATATGAACGAATACCTTCAAACACTCCATCACCATATAAAAAGCCATGGTCATAAACTGATACTTTCGCATCTTCCTTCTTAACAAAATCCCCATCAAGATAAATTAACTGGTTTCCCATATCTATCACTCTTTCTTTAAATAACATAGTCACGTTTTTGAATGTTGTCTCAAACGTTTTTTTAAATTGTTGCTATCATAGTACGTATTTGAACTCACGTCAACCTTATTTTTTGAATTGTTTATCAATTTAAAAAATTTAAATATTTGTGTATGCGTTTTCATTCCCTTTTAGTTTGGTTTTAGCTGAATTATGAACACTTTTTAAATTTTTAGAAAAATTTTTAAATTGCATTAATTTAGGTATCAAAATAGCCCCATACCATTGTTATGTTATAAATGGAATGGAGCTAGAAAGGCGTTACATTATTAAACTTTGGCACTCTACTTGTGTAAACAATGTCTTAAAATAAGCTGTCATGAAAACGTTATTTGGATCATACTTGTCACGTTGAATTAAAAATTTCGGCAAATTCGGATACAATTCTAGCATTCTTTCTGCAGATAATGCGTTCACTTTTCCGAAATGAGGACGACCGTTATACTTCGTCATTAATTGTTTTACCCATCTAAAATAAGGCTTCTCATCCATCCCCTTATACATATGAAATGCTAAAAATGCTGATTCTACTCCTCCTGTTGGACTTAGATAGCCCATTTCACCTGCCGCCGTTCTGCATTCAATCGGAAAATGTACACGGAATGGATGTGAAAGTAACGTATAATGTATCTCTTCCATACATGCTTCAAAGTGTTCTAATGGTATCGCATATTCACTTTCTAAAAACTTAACATGACGGGGTGTTGGGAAAATTTCGTAGCTTAGTCCAGTTTTAACACCGTTTGGAACACTAGAAGCAGAAATTTTACTGACGAGAGCGGTTCTTTTAGGCTGTTTACGGCACAGTTCTGACATCAGATAAAACAAACCATTTTCTACAAATTGATTTTTAACGCTTTCAATGACTTTTGATGACTTCGATTGTTCAATTATTGGTATCATGTTCATCATTTTCACTTGTACTTTCTCACTACCAGGGAAGTAAAACCATTCTAAATGGCGATTTTCTCTTATCATTTGTGGCCAATCCTGTAATGCCACAGGTAAAATGGATTGTGTCGAAACACATTTCAAACTATATAATGGCACAGTTTGAAGTGTCACTTGGACAAGAACCCCTAACAATCCTAGTGATAGATGTAAGGAATTCGACAATTCATCAGCTGCCCTTTTATGTTCATGATATTCTCCTACCCCGTCTACAAACCCCCATGCAATTACTTGATTTGAAATGGAACCAAGTGTGATGCCTGTACCATGTGTTCCAGTAGAAACAGCTCCCGCAATTGTTTGCTCTTGAATATCCCCCATATTCTGGAGTGCTAGTCCGTAATCTTTTAACAGTGGCCCAATTTCATATAAATAGGTCCCTGCCCATAAAGTTACTTCTCCTGATGCCTGATCGACATTGATTAATCCTCGCATATTGTGTAGAGATACAGCTATATCATCAGGCATTGCTACAGGGCTGAAAGAATGTCCAGCACCGGTTACTCGAAGCGTTTGCCCATTTTCACTCACTTTTTTTATTATCTGAGATAAATGTTCAGTAGAAAGTGGTAATAAGGATCTAGTTGGTTTACTGACCACGTTGCCTGACCAATTTACCCATTCTTTTTGATCAATCCAATCTTTTACAGAAAACATTTCCCGTCCCCCCTATAAGTTGCAAAACTATCAATATATCGATCTTTTCGTTTCGCTTCCAGACTAAGAAAGCGCTCACATAACTCTCCTGCCTTAGCATGACGAAAATAGATCTTATCCCCTATATTTATTTGATGACCACTTTGTATATGAAGAGGAGTTTGCACCTCACCTACACCTTCCAAATCGAAAAAATTATAATTTTGAGCATCATAAGGTACAGGTTGTTTGTCCTTACTTATTGCACCAGAAGCGATATATCCTCCTCCATGACAAACAACGATATTCGGTGCAGGATTTCTCGTGACACGTAACGCAAAACCTGCTGCTGGCTTTAAATTCAACGTATGATAATGATCAAAAAGTGCTGGCGCAAAAAATGCCGATCCAACTGTTACCTCGCTCACTTCTTCTTGAGCTATTGTATATTGTAAGCTCCCTGAACCCCCACCATTAACAAATTCAATTGTTGAAAAGCGTTTCGATAACTCCTCAACAGCTTGTTTACGGAAAACTGTCAACTTTTTCTTCGATTTATTTTTCAAAAATCGGATCATCGGTGCTTGCCATTTTTGTAGAGGTTTATCGATTACTCCAGCAATTTGCGCTTCATAGCCCATCAAGCCTTTCACTATAATATTTGGAAAATATGATAATTGCGATAGAAATTGTGTAAGTAGTGAAAAAGAATGTAACGATGAACGCCTTGTCCCAAAGTAAATAAAGGGGGTTTTCATTGAGAGATTGATATCGATACAAATATGTAAAGATGTGTCGTATTCATTTGCAATGTCTTGCAAAAATTGAATTTGTCTCACATCATCTACCATAAAGGTAATGTCCTTTCCACCTTTCACATGTGTAACAAGTTTTCTAGTACTCATCGGTTCTAATATGGGATAGCCAATAAGAAAATGATCAAACCCCTCATTTATCAAATACAACGTCTCTTCAGCAGTAAACGTCATCCATCCAGAAAAAGTTGGTAACTTTGAAGCAATATAAGTGAGGAGATCTTTTGAGCGAATCGATTTTGTAGCAATTCGAATGCTTTTTCCGTTTTTATGTTGATTGATAAAATCGATATTTGCATCAAGTGCATCTAAATCAATCCACGCAAATGGACACTCCAAATGTTCAAAGGCACGATCAAACGTTGACATTGCCTCACACCCTATCTATATATTAAAAAACAAAAAATGCCCTTTAGCGAGAAACCCATCTAATAATGATGTTTTACTTTTCCTGCTAAAAGGACATTTGAATAATCATAATCATTTTCAACTTAACAGCGACTAACGAATCTCCCATAAATCCACAACAAGATTTAAGAAGAAAATTGTGTGTATAAGTGCAAATACTAATCCTTGTTTATTAAATTTCTTCTTTAAGGTTTGATTCATAAGTACTTCCCCCTTCTTTTTCCATATTATAATCATAAACAACTTATTTTGCAAAAAATTCAAACTAATAAGTTTTATATGACAATTTCACCTCTCTATGTAATGATATATGTAAAGACATATTTGGAGGTCATTATAGTATGAAGAAAGCTTTACTTGTAATCGATTATACGAATGATTTTGTAGCAGATGATGGTGCTTTAACTTGTGGAAAAGCAGGCCAAGCAATCGAACAAACTATTTCTTCACTAACAGAACAATTTATAAAAGATGGAGAGTTCATCGTTTTTTCTTGTGATCTACATGAAGAAAATGATGAATATCATCCAGAGTCTAAATTGTTCCCTCCTCATAATATTCGAGATACTGAAGGAAGAGAACTCTTTGGTTCATTACAAAAAATTTTCAAAAATCATCTAGTTCAAAGTAACATTCTATGGATGGATAAAACACGATACAGCTCATTTGCTGGTACAAACTTAGATCAACTTTTAGCTGAAAGAGGCATTCGAGAAATTCACTTAGTTGGTGTTTGCACGGACATTTGTGTACTACATACAGCAGTAGATGCATACAACAAAGGATTCAAAACTTATATCTACGAAAATGGGGTTGCAAGCTTTGACGAAAAAGGTCACAAATGGGCGTTAAACCACTTCAAAAACACACTTGGTGCAGAGGTAATTGCTTTTAAAGCATAAAAAAAGTTTAAAATCACTCCAATAGGGTAATACGAATAATATACATCTAAAGGGGTGATCATAAATGAGTGTTATTTTATATTTAATCGTAGGTGGATTAATCGGCTGGGTAGCTGGCTTAATATTAGGTAAAGATATACCCGGAGGAATCATAGGTAATATGGTGGCTGGGATTTTAGGTTCTTGGCTTGGTGGGAAATTGCTCGGTTCATGGGGATGGGAAGTTCAAGGCTTCTACGTTTTCCCTTCAGTTATCGGTGGCGTGATTTTAGTCTTCGTTGCAAGTTTAATTTTAAGAAGTATGAACAAGAAATGAGCACATGAAAAGGATAGACGAGGCAAACAATTTTTGCCTTATCTATCCTTTTTGCGTTTATTTTCTTCTCTAATTACAAATGTTTTTCCAAGGAAATTTTTACAGATTAAACCTATCTTTAATTATTGCAGCAACTTTTTCAGCACTCATATTTGTATTATTAATTTTTATGTAGTGTTCCTTATTGATTTCACCAGCTACTGAATTCAACCTATAATTTTCCATTGTTCTTCTTAAATCACTTTCAGATTCCTCTATATTTCTTTTTGTCGGCTTATTTTGTAGTCTGTAAGGGCTTTTGTTTCGGTCAATTCTTTCTTCTAAATCTGCTTCTAATTCTACGAAGTAAACCATACCACCTTTAGATATGAAAAGCTGACAAATTTCTTGTACGTAATCCCAGTCAGCTTTAAGGTCAAAAGCCCACACGTAGGTGAAAATTAGACCATATAGATTACTTTTAGATACTTCTTCAAATATTTCCTGTCGAAATAATTTTACTAATCTATTTCCTTCTTTAGTTCCGTATTCAAAAAAAGGATTAACCAATTCAATGGTCATATGATTATGAAAAAGTTTTAAATCCGTCACTTTTTCTAATTCATACCCTACTGTCATTTTGCCAACTGCTTGTGGTCCAAATATCAGAACAAATTTCATAATTCACCTTCCCTATTTAATAGTGTGGTAAAATCCAACTCCTTGCTATTTCTCATTATTTATAATGTAACTTACCAAGCAATCCTATCTACAATCTTTATACATTCAACATTCACCTAAAAAAACCTTTTAATATAATAATCAATCTCAACTTTCCAAATTACCTGTGTTAAGTAAAATTAATCTCAACTAACTTACTCATACCATTTATACCAAAAGAGCACACCACTTTGGAAATAAAGGTGTGCTCAAATTAGTTTATGTTTATAGAAAGCTAATAATACTAGCTCTATTTTTTTGAAGCCTCTAAAGCTATTTTACTATTAAAAACAAGCTCTTTTTTATGTTTATCATAAAGTTTGTAATAGTAGAGTACATTCTCTACATATTCTTCATCATGATTATAATGATAGACAGCTTTTTTAATCTTACCATTTGCTGCGCCGCTAGCTGCTAAATAATTGGCAGCACTGTAAATCGCATCTTCAATATTATATGGATCTGCTAGTCCGTCCCCATTTGCATCTACTCCATAACCACCGTAACTTTTAATAGTTTTAGGATCAGTCAATTCCTTCTTATTAATATTGCCTTTACCAAGGTCTTTACAGGAAGGATGATTCCAGCCAACAAAAGTACATGGCATAAATTGCATATGCCCTACCGCTCCTACAGGTGATTCTAGCGTTTTCATAGTTGAAAACCGTGTTTCAATGCGATGATGTGCTGCAAGTAACGTCCATGGAATATTGTATTTCTTTGCTGCCTTCTGATAAATCGGAATATATTTATTCGGAATTTCAATATCAAATGCTGGAATATCTTTCATATCTTCAGCACCAAGTTTTTTAATAATCGGTAACTCTCTTAACTGCTGCCACATGATGATTGTCGTTGTATAAAGCGCAATCGATACCGGGATTAGTAAAATGATCAGCCAGAGCTTCAATTTCATATGTAATTGTTGCTTCTTTTTATTTACCATTTTCTAAACACCTATCATTACATTATTACGGAATATTATCGACTATTGGATTGGTTTCTTTTTAGCAATAAAGAACGCTAAAACAAATGCGACAATCGCAAATGCAAAAGAACCTGAATATACGACACGAATACCATTAGCTATTATATCGACCAGTTGGCCAATTTCTTCACTAGAAAATATATTTGTATCGAAATGACCATTTAAATTGATGTCACCTTTACCAAAGCTAGCAAGTTTTTCGCTTGTTGCTATATTAAACAACATACCAAAAATTGCTGCCCCAACTGATTGACTAAATGTATTAATAAAGGAATTCAAGCCAATAGATGTACCAAGTTGGTCTCTTTCAGCCGAAGTTTGTACAGCAATGATTAACATTGGTGCTATTAAACCCATACCAACACCTAATAACCCAGTTCCAACATAGACAAGTATCTCATTTGAGTCAGCAGATAAAGTGGTTAAGATAAATGTAGCGATTACTAACAACCCTGTACCGATTTGAATAATCGTCTTAGAAGTTAGGCGCCCAATTAAATTACTCCCTAAAATTGCCCCTACTGTCCACATAACAGATAATGGTGTCAACATTAAACCAGCTTGCGTAGCATTCTTTCCAAAGACCGACTGTGCAAAAATAGGCAAGTATGCCGAAATACTGATGACAATCGCCATTACAAATAGAGTTAAACCATTTACTATATTTAAGCGACGATTTCTGAATAAAGAAAGTGGTACAATTGGTTCTTCTGCCTTTAGCTCTACTCGAACAAATATGATTAGTGCAATAGCTGCTACTGCATATAAAACAATCGATTTTGTACCGAACCAAGTTTGGGTATTACTTCCTTCAATAATCGTATAAAGTAATGCAACCATACCAATTGAGAAAAATAGCGCTCCAGCATAATCGATTTTACGTTTCGCTGTTTGTACTTCTTCCTCATAATATTTTGCAATCATGAAAATAGATCCTAAACCAAACGGTATGTTCAACAAGAAAATATAATGCCAAGTTAATTGGTCAACAATAAAGCCACCAACAAGTGGTCCTATTACACCCGATACACCCCAGACCATACTAATCCAACCTTGTCCTTTTGCACGTTTTTTCTCAGTATCAAATAGTTCTCCGACAATCGTTAATGTAATCGGTAAAATCGAACCTGCACCAATCCCTTGAATTGCACGGAATACGATTAACTGCTCCATCGACTGTGCTAGTCCACATAAGAATGAGCCTAATAAGAAAATAGATATCCCGATGATGATCATCTTTTTTCGACCAAATAAGTCAGCTAATTTTCCGAAAATAATCGTCGCAATAGCCGATGTTAGTAAATAAGATGAATAAATCCAGCTAATTAACTCCACACCTGACAAATCAGTAGTAATGCTTGGAATTGCTGTTGCCACAATCGTACCTTCAATTGCCGCGAGTGCCGTTGCAAGTAATACGGCGATAAATACTTTATTCATAAAAAACCTCAATTCTAAAAATGTTATACAGTCATTCTAAACAAAATATTATAACACGAAAATTAAGAATTACCTATATGAGTAATTTTTAGCTAGTTTCTAACAAAGAGTTTTGATACTATAAAAAAATGGGTATTAGTAGAAATGGACATAACAACCATTTTAGCTCCCAATTTGTTTACCCAATTATTTAGGAGGTACATATACATGTGGGAAGATTTTAAAAAGTTCGCCTTAAAAGGCAACGTAATAGATTTAGCCGTAGGGGTTGTAATCGGGGGAGCATTCGGTAAAATAGTAACTTCGTTAGTAAATGATATTATTACTCCGATCGTCTCTTTATTACTTGGCACTGTGACATTCACTGACCTACATTACAAAGACATAAAGTACGGTAACTTTATACAAAGTGCACTTGATTTCTTCATCATCGCTTTCTCAATTTTCATGTTTATCCGAATCATTTCTAAATTGAGCCTCAAGAAGAAAAAAGAAGAAGTTGTTGTTGAAGCACCGCCAGCACCTACTACTGAAGAATTATTAAAAGACATTCGTGATTTATTAAAAGAAAAACAAGCATAATCTAAAAAAACGAGCGACTCTATACGAATCGCTCGTTTTTTTATTTACCATCTTCGATTAATGTTTCCATATCGACAGCAATTGTATCAAAAGGTACATCTTGATAACCACTATAAGTTTTTACAATAACACCATTTTGGTCAACAAGGAAGAAAGTTGATTGATGCGTAACTTGATCTGTGTTATCAGTTTTTTTGACAAATGCTTTAAATGATTCAGATGCAAAGCTTTCAATTTCTTTTTGCGAATACCCTGTTAATAAATTCCATTTTGAATCATCAGGTACTGGATAGTTCTTTAAATGGTCTTTTAATACTTTTGGTGAATCCGATTCAGGATCAACACTAAATCCAACTATATTGTAGTCTTCTATCCCTTTGTCTTGGAAAGATTTTTGAATATCTATCATATTCATAGTCATTGGCGGGCATACAGTAGTACATTTCGTAAAGATGAACATGCCTAACCAAGGTTTACCTTTTAAAGAATCTAACGATACTTTTTCATTATGCTGATTAGTATATTCAAAAGGTTTAATTTCGTAATTTACGTCCGCTTTAAATTTCCCGTTGCCACATGCAGATAATACTAATGCAACAATAAATAATAATGGCAAAGTCAAATATCTTTTTTTCATGGTTGATTCACTCCTTCATACAAACAATCTTAACGAATTGTATACAATAACACAAGAAGGCTGTACTATTCGTTTAAGACAAATTTGTGAAGGATTATGCTTTTAAAGAGACTAGCACATCATGAATCAATTCCAGTTTAGACTCCACACGGTGCAGCAAGTAAAATGATACAACAATAGGAAAGCCTATTTCCTGTATAAACGTCAGCCATTGCTCCATCTCATTCCCCCCTTTGCAAAAAGAAAAGATTGCCCCATCAGCCTTGATGGCGAACGAGACAATCTACTATGTTTATGCTTGTACTAGATACTCCCTCACTTGGCGATCTACTATTTGTGCGCCTTTAATGGTTGTTAAAGGTTCGCCGTGCACTAAAAATACTCCACTGTCGATTATAGCTACCATAGCATCACTAATTTCCTGCTCGGTCAGTGAATCCTTTGGTGCATCGACGTTAAGTGTATAATTTTTGTCACCTGCATTTTTAAATTGCAACTGTAATACTTTTGTCATTATTAATCCCTCCCTTTCTTAAATTAGTTACTCAGTATTTCTTGTAATTCATTCAACTCAATTTTACTCATAGTATTACTTGTTAAACCTGCAATTACATTTGATACTGATTCTAGCGCTTCTGCTTGTACACCTTTTTTAATATTGTTGTACGTTTTCTTCTTTTCTACTGGTTCTCCTTTGTCATTTGTACCCACTACGAATGATAAGCGTAGTGTTGCATTACTAAAATTAATAGTTGCTATGTTGTTCACCCCCTTTCACTAATTAAATAGAATTTTTTTAAAGAAAAGGAGACAACAGGTGAATTTTTTACAACTTCCTTTTATAATGGTATAAGAGTATAGAAGAGGTGAGAGGTTTGTTAACTGGCTGGTTTCTGTGGTTTATATTAATTTGGGTTGTTTTATTCATAGGCTTGATGGCAATTGGCGGATTCTTTATGTTCCGTAAGTTCTTAAAAAGGATGCCTAAAGAAGATGGTAAATCTGCTATGGATTGGGAAGAACATTATGTTGGTGAGACAATCCATTTATGGGGTGACGACTCTAAAGCTTTATTAACAGAGCTTGTAAGTCCTGTTCCTGATTTATTTAGGCCTGTTGCAAAGCAAAAAATAGCAGGCAAAATTGGAGAGTTGGCATTAGAGGAAAAAGCGTCATCTATTTCATTTGATTTAATTATTAGAGGATATATCATCGCCTCCCCTAAACGAGATCATAAATTTTTACGAAAAAAATTATCTCAAATGAAAATCGATACAACACCTTACGAACATCTTCTTGATTAAGTAGTAAGCAAAAAGGTTCTTCTCCATTTCACATAGAGAAGAACCTTTTTTATTTTGCATTTAATTGTTTTTCAAGCTTTTTATAACGAACTAACATCGCAATTCGCCATGGAACTATCATTGAAAATGCCAAAATCCAGAACATGCCGCCAAGTTCACCTAAATGGAATGCACCACTAAGATAAATTTTTGCTACTGTACGGATAATCAATAAACCAGCCAACATAAAGAAAAATGCTCTAGATGGCTTTAGATAGATGTCATCTTCAACAATATGAAATTTCGATGTCGCGGTTAATACAGTTGAAAAGATAATTCCCACTATAATTGCTTCTAACACTTGTGGCCAAGGTACTCTGAAATATTCAGAGCAAAACATTAACGCCCCAGTAGACATCGCTATCGGTGGGATAATGATTTTCTTAGCACTAGCAGGTTTTTTAGCCGATTTAGCTCTCACTGTCATCGCCATAATTCCCATAAAGACAACAGCGACAGTTGAGCCTATGACCATATATTGAGAAGGAATTGAACTCAACATAATAGACCCTCTCCTCACATTACTAATATTCCACTACTTTTACAATCGTAGACATTAAGCGTTGCTGATCAAAAGGTTTCGTAATAAAATCCTTAGCACCTAGCGAGAGCGCCTGTAAAATCATCTTCTGCTGTCCCAATGCACTGATGATAATAATTTTTGCATCAGGAAATTCTTCGATGATCACTTTCGTTGCATCTAAACCTGACATAACCGGCATTGTTACATCCATCGTTACAACATCTGGTAATAATTCACGATACTTTTCAATTGCTTCCATGCCATTGTTAGCTTCACCGACGACTTCATAACTAGAGTCCGCTAACATCATTTTTATCGCATGACGCATAAACATCGTGTCATCTACTACTAATACCTTTGTCAAAAACTCAACCCCTAATTTGAAACTAAAAATACTATACTACTAATAAGTGTAGTAAGCCAATTAAAAACCGATAAAATCACCGAAAATAGGTTGTAATAGTCGAATAATAAGTGTCATTCCATCAAAGTACAACAATACCCCAACAATTATCATCACGTAACCACCGACTTTAACGATTTTCTGACTATGATTACGAATCCAACTTAATCTTGTCATAAAGAAAGATAAAAGGAAAAACGGAATAGAGAAACCAAGACTATATGTTAGTAAATACCAAATACCTGACCCTGGATTTGTACCCGCTAATGACAGAATACCACCTAATATTGGTCCAGTACAAGGCGTCCACCCAGCAGCAAACGCTAAACCAATTAAGAAAGAACCAAGATAACCAGCTGGTCTATTTTTAAATTGGAATTTGCGATCTTTCATTAAAAAGTCCGGTGTGAAAACGCCAATGATCATTAATCCAAAAATAACAATTAATATCCCGCCAACTTGACGAATCAAATCATTATATTGGAAGAAGAACCCTGAAAGATAAGACGTAGTTAGTCCTAGAATAAGGAAGATCATAGTAAATCCTAGTAAGAAAAACAATGTGTGCAAAATAGCCGTTTTTTGGAGCATTCCTTTGTCATTCTTTAACTTATCAAATGACACGCCTGTTATGTAAGATAGAAATGCTGGATAAAGCGGCAACGTACATGGTGAGATAAAACTAAGAATACCTGCACCAAATGCTAAAAAATAGTTAAAATCAGTATTCATATTGTGTTGTCGCTCCTTAAAGTTTCTGTAACCATCGTACCAAACTTTTCAAGAAATATCTTATCTTTTGTCTGTGAATATTTCATGACAAAATAATGCAATGAATATGGCGATAGTTGTTATTTGATAATATGCTTTATAACTTTAAGATGAAACTTGCTTGATGGGGGTTCTTTGGTGCTTCTCGGGCTCACTTTGGCGCTACTCGAGCTACCTTTGGCTCTACTCGGGCTCTTTGGCGCTACTCAGGCTCTTTTTAGCTCTACTCGAGTTCCCTTTAGCTCTACTCGGGCTCCCTTTAGCTCTACTCGGGCTCCCTTTGGCTCTACTCGAGCTACCTTTGGCTCTACTCAGGCTCTTTTTAGCTCTACTCGAGTTCCCTTTAGCTCTACTCGGGCTCCCTTTGGCGCTATTCGGGCTCTTTTGCTCTACTCGAGCTCTCTTTGGCGCTACTCGAGCTACCTTTGGCGCTACTCGAGCTCCTTTTAGCTCTACTCGAGCTACCTTTGGCGCTACTCGGGCTCTTTGGCTCTACTCAGGCTCTCTTTTGCACTACTCGAGCTCCTTTTAGCTCTACTCAAGCTACCTTTAGCGCTACTCGGGCTTTTTGGCTCTACTTAGGCTCTCTTTGGCTCTGCTCGAGCTCCTTTTAGCTCTACTCGAGCTACCTTTGGCGCTACTCGAGCTACCTTTAGAGCTACTCAGGCTCTTTTTAGCTCTACTCAACATCTTTTTACCGCTAGCCCCCTAAAATCCCCTCCAACAAAAAAACCCCCAAAAAACCGTTATCCAATAACGATCTCCTGGAGACTCTACTTTCACTACCCTACTTCTTGAACTAATCCATTTTGTAACTGATACATTTTATGATACAAGCCGTTTTTAGCTAGTAACTCTTGATGTGTTCCTCGCTCGACAATTTCACCATGGTGGAGCACTAATATTTGCTCTGCATCTTGTATCGTACTTAGTCGATGCGCGATGGCAATTGTTGTGCGACCTTGACGCATTTTGTCGAGACTTCCTTGAATGGCTACTTCAGTTTCCGTATCGATTGTTGCTGTTGCTTCATCTAAAACAAGCACTTTCGGGTTCGTTGCAATAGTTCTTGCAAAAGCAATGAGCTGCCGTTGCCCACTTGAGAATGTAGAACCGCGTTCGGATACTTGATGTTTATAGCCATTTGGCATAGATTCTATAAATTGATCTGCTTGCACAAACTTTGCTGCAGCCTTGACATCTTCTTCCGACATATTTTCATTAAAGAGTTTAATATTACTTTCAATATTTCCGTAAAATAAGAATGGATCTTGTAGTACTAAGCCCATTTGCTGTCTCAGCGTTTGTTTCGGGAAATTTTTGATCGACTGGCCATCTATTAAAATTTCTCCTTTCTCAAACTCGTAGAAGCGCATCAATAGATTAATAATCGAACTTTTCCCGCTCCCAGTATGACCTACAAGTGCTACCGTCTCACCAGGTTTAACAGTAAATGATATATTTTTTAACACATCAGTTTTGCCATCATATGAAAACGTTATATTTCTGAATTCAATGCGGCCGTCTGACATTTTCACGGAAGAATCATCTAGCTGCTGTGGATCTAATTCCATGTCGTCCAATAAAGTAAAGACACGAGATGCAGAAACAATCGCTTGCTGGAAAATTGAAAGTCTTTGCATGACTTGGTTTATCGGTTCAAAAAAGCGATTAATATAGCTGACAAATGCATAAATGACACCGATTTCTACCGGTTCACTAAAGGATGTTATCCCAAAAAAACTCAGCATTAAAATCAGTCCAAAAGCATACACCAAGTCAATTACAGGTCTTAATAATAAACCATCTAACTTAATACTACTCATCACTGCCTTATAGTGCTTTTCATTTATCTCATCAAACTCATCTCGGAAACGTTTTTCCTGACGAAAAGCTTGCACTATCGACATACCAGATAATGATTCTGCTAATTTGGCATTTAATTGACTTAGTCGCTCACGCATATCCATATAATAAAAGGCACTATATTTTCTGTAGATATAGACAATACAGAAAAGAATAGGCAGTAAAATAACTGTTGCTAATGCCAATTTCCAGTTTAATGCAAACATCGCAATATATACTCCGATTACTAAAAAACCACTCTGCACAAAGCCAATTAACACACTAACGAACATTTCCATAATAGCTTCCGTATCATTCGTAACACGAGATACGATACTTCCTGCTGGTGTTTTGTCGAAATAGCGCATACCTAGCTTATGAACTTTCGTATAGACATCAATTCGTAGCTGCTGAATTACCTTTAAAGCTAGTACATTGAAGCGAAGCATCTGTAAATAACTAATGATCGAATTCAATATTTGAATGCCAATGTATGACGTAGCTAAGATAACTAACGTATTTGTTGGAAAATGACGAGGTGTTAAATAATCATCCATAAATATTTTAATTAACAATGGTCCTACGATATCTCCGAGAACAGTAATTAAAAGTAACATTAATGCAATCACAATGGACTTTTTATGTGGTTTCAAATATGTAAGGAGTCGTTTTAATACATGCCACTGTTCCTTACCTGTTAGGGTGATTTTTTGTTCTTCATTCATGTTAACCCACCCCCTCTTCAACCTGTTGTTCAAGTTGTTGCAATTGATACATTTCAAAATAGCGACCTTTAAGTGCCATTAACTCTTCATGTGTTCCTTTTTCTACAACAGCCCCTTCATGTAAAACAATGATGAGATGCGCATGGACAAGCGCACTTAAACGATGGGACGTAATAATTGTCGTGGCGTCTGTTCTAGCCTTTTTTAATGACTCTAAAATGGCTTCTTCTGTCTTTGCATCAACCGCTGATAATGAGTCGTCTAGAATGAGCAGCTCAGGTTTCATTAACAACGCTCGTGCAATCGAAATTCGCTGTTTTTGTCCTCCTGAAAGTGATACACCACGTTCACCGACGACAGTATTATAGCCTTCCGTAAAGCGCAATATATCATCATGAATTTGTGCAATTCGCGCTGCATTTGTCACTTCATCTTCCCCAACATCCGGGTTAGTAAAAGCAATATTTTGATAAAGGGATGCCGAGAATAAGAAATGCTCTTGCGGCACATAGCCTATTGCTTCGCGTAATTTTATAGCTTGATAATCTCCTATTGCATGGTCTCCGTATCGAATCTCCCCATCATAGCCGTCAAATTCACGCATTAATAATTTTAATATCGCAGTTTTACCTGCGCCCGTCTTGCCGACTACACCAAGTGTTTCACCACGTTTCAATGTAAAATGTACATCTTTTAATGCCGGTGTCTCATCACCAAGGAATGTAAATGAATTAATATTAAATTCGATATCCCCTTGTGGTCGAATGGATAAAGCATCCTCTTTATCTTCAACGTCCATTTTTTCAGCTAAAAGATTTTGAATCCGGTCATATGACGCACTACCTCGCTCCATAATGTTGAAAAGTAAACCAAATGCCAGCATTGGCCACACAAGTAGACCTAAGTACGATGTAAACGACACTAAATCGCCAAGTGTCATATCGCCAGCAACAACGAATTTAGCACCAAATATAATCGTTAAGAAAAATGATATACCTACGACAAGTGAAATTGTTGGATCAAATAGTGAATCCACCTTAGCCACTCGTGTATTTTTAGCAACAACTTCGTCAGATAAACGTTTAAAATCTGCGATATCCTCTTTATCTTGACCAAATGTCTTCATCACTTTGATACCAGTAATACTTTCCTGCGTTTTATCATTCAAGTCCGAAAACGCGGCTTGTGCATGGTGAAAACGTGCATGTAAAAGTTTACCGTAATAATTCGTTGACAGCGCCATAAATGGCATTGGAATTAAAGCGATTAGCGTTAGCTTCCAATCAATCGTAATGGCCATTGCCAAGATTACAAAGCCCCCTGTTGTAATAGAATCTACTAGGGTTAAAACACCATTACCCGCTGTTTGCTGAACAGCTGATACATCATTTGTTGCATGTGCCATTAAATCTCCGATGCGACGCTTTTGATAAAAGGACGGTGCCATCGATGTAAAATGGTGAAATAATTTTGCCCTTAACCTTTTAGCTAGTGTCATAGACGAACCGAAAATCATAATCCGCCAATAATAGCGAATCACATACATCAAAAGTGCAGAAACAGCTAATAGACTCAACCATTTAACAAGAGAGCCAACAGTTAAGCTACCGCCACCAATCTCATCAACGACAACGCCGATAATTTTAGGGGGCACCAACTGCAACATTGCCACCATGATTAAGAGCGAAATTCCCAATAAGTATTGCTTCTTACGCTCTTTAAAGAACCAACCTAATTCAAAAAATACCTTCATCTCTATTCACCTTCTTTTCTTCACAAATATCAGTTTATCAAATATTCTGAAATGATTGAAGATAAAAAATAAAAAAACTTCGGTTTCCTAAATGTTTTTTTATTTATCGATTTATTTTAAAAATACCCAAAAAATAACCCTTTACGATTTATCGAATCATAAAGGGTTTACTTAATGCTTTTACGTTATTTAGTTATATCGATTTATAGAAAAAGTGCAAACCAACCCCATTTTGAGGTACCAGTAATAGAAACTGTCCTAACAAATCAAAAATTCAAGATTAATACAACGTTTTAATACTCAATACAGTTAAGGTTTATGTGCAATTTCATAAGTCGTTGTCAAATTCATTTTAAAGTACCTGTACTAATAATAGATGTTTTAACATGGACATCTACTTTTAACTTCGCAATGGTTGCATCCGTCAGTTTTTTATTCCATTTTCCTTTGTAATACATTCGGAAGTTTTCGCTTAGGCCAATTGGGTCAACCTTCAAACCTTTAAGCTTTTCTAAAAATTTTTCTATGTCTTTTCCAAGTTGTTTATTAATATCATCTTCTAGAATTGCTATACTTTTTGGTGTATTCAATTCATGCTCTCTTTTACCTTGATATTCACTAAGCGTTCCTTTTACATTTAATGTAATAGTTAGCTTTGGAGAATCATGATTTTTATTACTTTTTATCTTAACCTTACTTTCAATTAAATCAAGCATGACTACTTCTTTGCCATTTCCTTTATTTAAATCTAATGGTAATGGTGCCAGTTTCTTTTCACCTTGTAATGCTTGAATGATGAGTGCTTCACTCGGTGTAATACTCTCGAACATATGATTATTTTTAAACAAAGCAACCCCCTTTATCTCGATTTTATCATCGATTTTTTCTAATATTGGTAAGATTGGATCAAATACTGGATTTGTTGCCGTGTATATAAAATCATGAATATTGGTATTTGGATTAAAAGCGGTATTGATACTAGGCAGTAATAAATCATTTAAATAAAAGTTGATATTTGGTTTATCCAGATATTTTCCTTTTAACAATTCTTCTCCATTACCATTAACTACTGCAATAAGTACTTTATTTCCTACTTCAGCATCTCTATATAGATTCTGAATCACTTTCTGCACTTTACCCTTTCGTGCATATTCCTCATTAATAAGAACAACACGTAATTGGTTTAATATAACTTTTTTATCTGAAAGTTTCTCAATTTTAACAATTCCCTTAGAAACTAAGTCAGTTTGCACTGAGAAAATCTGTGTATTCCGTTTCGCGTCAGGAGAATATTGTGGAATCGCTACAGTTAGTTTTGTTGTATCTTCATCTATATAGTCAAATGCCATAATACCAACCATACCCACTTCTTCTAATGGTACTTTTACCTCTTTCGCTGAACAACCTACCAAAAAAAGGAGAACAAAAAGAGTGAATATCCATATAATTTTTCTGCTCATGCTTGCACCTGCTTTTTCCTAAGTAGATGTACTATGGCTAAAAAAATCGGCCAAACTAACATCACATATCCAACATAACTGCTTCCTGAAAATAATTTTTCTTGGAAATCTTGAGAAAATGGCATCTTCAAAATAAGGAAAACGATTAGTGCAAGAATGTAAATATAATATTTCCTTTCTTTAGATAGTAATGAATCCATCCCTCTCTTAGCACACCATAAATACGCTGTAACTGTAGACAAAATGAGAAAGACCCACAGCGTCATTCCAATAATATCGATTCGTTCAATAAAAGAAAATTCCCCAGCTTTAAACAAATTTAATACTGAAAACTCTACATATTTTAACTGCCATTCTGAAAAATACATCACACTTACAGCAGTTGTTATTAAACAAAGAATTATGCTTATCCAAATTCCTATTAATGCATGTTTATACGCTTTTTTTTGATCTATAATATTGGGGAAATAAAACATAATTAATTCATAGCCTAAGATAGATAAATACCCTTTTTTCATCGCATCATAAAATTCCTTGCCATTAAAATTGAAGAAAGGAAGAAAATGACTCACTTCTCCTTTTTCAATTGCCCAACAAAGAAAATAAAACATAGGTATACTTATAAAAAAAGTCATAATGCAGAACCTTGCTACAGATCTAACCCCTCCACGGACTATATAAACAAGTAATAAAAGAAAAAAGAAAGCAGGTGCAGTAATAGTTTGCTCTGGAAGTGCTGTGCTTTGTATAAGATGCATATAACTACTGATAATCCCTGATGAAAAAACTAAAAATTGTAAGACAATAAATAGATTTACACCCTTCCCTAGCCATTTCCCTAATAAGATTTCATTGATCCGAAATAGGTTTTCGTTAGGATACTTACTATTCATCCAAACCATCGGTAATAATGTTAAACTTGCAATTACCCCAAAAAGGATAGGAAAAAGTGTTTGACTATAACCTAAAGAACTCAGTTTTTGAGGTAGAGTAAGTATTCCAGTACCAACCATTGCGCTTTGCACCAAAAAGATAACATGATATCTATTCAAAAATTTCTGTTTGTTTGTACTCAACTTAAACTACCTCAATTCTTTTGAAACATTTACTTTTTCTGTGATTTTGAAATACCGGTCCTATTTTTTAATAAGCCAGTTGGAAATCTTATAATACTATCCAATAAATCTGAAGCCTTACGAGGAATAAAAGGTGCCAAATATGGTGTTCCCAAAGACTTTAACCCTTCTAAATGCGTTATTAGCCAAGCAAATGCTAGCATTTGTCCGTACAAACCAAACAATCCTGCCGATATAATAAAAAAGTATCGAATAGATCTACTTGTATTACTCATTAAAAAAATTGGAGGAAGAAATGAAAGTAGAGCAGAAGTTGCAACCAATACGATCAGTATATTACTAACTAAACCCGCTTCTACCGCTGCTGTACCTATTACAATACCTCCTACGATACCAATCGTTTGACCTACTTTAGCAGGCATTCGTGATCCAGCTTCCCTTAAAACTTCTATGATCAATTCAATAAACAATACTTCAAAAAGTGGTGGAAAAGGAACTTTACTTCTTGATTCTTGTAAATTCAGAAGAAGTTCGTATGGCAGTATCTCGGGATGAAAAGTTAATGCAGAAATATACATAGGTGTTATCATGATTGTTAAGAAAAAACCGAAAAATCGTAGCATTCGTAGTAGAGACGCCGTTGTCCAACGGTTATAATAATCTTCAATAGAGATAAACATTTCAAAAAATGATGTAGGACAAACGATTGCAGCTTGACTATTATCCATGAAAATAACGATTCTACCATCAATAAGATATCGACTAATACTATCTGGTCGTACAGTCATGTAATACTGCGGAAAAGGAGATAAAGGATTATCTTCAATAAATTGTTTTAACACTGAAATATCAGTAAAAGTAGGATATTCAATTTTATTGATTCGATTTCTTAAATTTTCTAAGTTCTCCTTATTTACAGTATCCTCCATGTACATAATCGTAATTCTTATATTTGCTTCTGTTCCAATAGTTTGATCTTCATTTTTTAACTTCGGATTTTGGATACGTCTTCTAACTAAAGATATATTCGTCTCTAATGATTCTGAAAATGCATCTTGTGGTCCAATAACCGTTGACTCTGTTATCGTACTCGTTATGGCACGTGTTGGCGCACTATATGTATCAATCGTGAATATTATATTTGTTCGATGAAAATACAATAGCGTTTGCCCAGAGTCGAGCTTTGCTGTAACGCCCTGAAGATCTGATGGGTCGACTATTTCAGCTACTTGGTGAATTTGATTTATATGGTTAGCTAAAGGAATAAAAACCATCGATTGCAGTGTCATTTTCTCTACTAGTGATGAGGAATAAATGACCGTGACAACGCCTTCATTTGTTGGGATTTTTTTAAATAAAACATCATCAACTTTGCGTGTATTTTTCCTAATAGTTTCAATGGTTTGCTCAGCCTGATTTTTCTTGTTTTGAGGCTTTTTTATAAGCTTTTCCACTTTCGTGGTACGTACCAATTTATATTTCAAAAGTACCACACGCCTTTCTTAAATATTTAATTAGTTTGCCCATTTTTTAAAAAATGTATGCGATAAGATTTTTTCGAAATGTAACTTGATGTTCATACATCCTTAAAAGCTACTTGCAAGTGGTAATGACTAATCAATTATTCCATTAAAAAAGACATCTATAATTAAAGGTTAGTTCGTAATAATGGATGAAGATGCTTTCACAGAGTGGGAACAAGCATTTTATACCTTAATTAACAAAGCTGACAATGAGTATCACAACCTCACCAATCCATTAGAAAAATTATTAGAGTCGTATTTCGTAAGGATACATGCGGATCTGTTTAAAGTAGTTGAAAACTAGCAGATATGAATGATAAATCTTTCAGCAGCAAATTCAAAAAGCCAACTTCCCTCTGGAAGTTGGCTTGGCTGGAACATATATGTATGCCCATAACTTATGGAATCGGTTCCCCTCTGTGAACATTCTTCCAATCTATTTTTTATAAACATTCTTTAGCTTTTGCAATTTGAATTTTTACTTGCTCGAAACCAGTACCACCTAATGAGTGACGACGTTGCACAGCTGCTTCTGGTGCTAATACATCGTACACATCTGATTCGATTAAAGAGCTTGCTTCTTGCAAGTCTTCAATTGATAGGTCTAACAAGTAAATGCCACGTTGGATACAAAGGAATACAAGTTTCCCAGTAACCTCATGTGCTTCACGGAAAGGCATACCTTTTGTTGCTAAATAATCCGCAAGTTCTGTTGCATTAGAGAAATCTTGATGCACCGCTTTATGCAATGTTTCTTTTGCAACGGTCATTGTACGAACCATTCCTTCGAAGATTTTAAGTGAGCCGACAATTGTATGCAATGTATCGAACATACCCTCTTTATCTTCTTGCATGTCTTTGTTATAAGCTAATGGAATTCCCTTCAAGACAATTAGTAAGCCCATTAGATTACCGTAGACACGACCTGCTTTACCACGGATTAATTCCGCCATATCAGGATTTTTCTTTTGTGGCATTATACTTGAACCTGTAGAGAACGCATCATCTAACTCGATGAATTTGAACTCCTCACTTGACCACAGAATGATTTCTTCAGCAAAGCGTGATAAGTGCGCCATTAAAAGTGAACCGTTACTTAAGAACTCAACGATGAAATCACGATCACTTACAGCGTCCATACTGTTTTGATAAACTGCAGAGAAACCAAGTAGCTCAGCACTCATTTCACGATCAATAGGGAAAGTCGTACCTGCAAGAGCACCTGCTCCTAGTGGTGAAATATCAGTACGTTTCAATGAATCTTGGAAGCGTTGTTTATCACGTTCTAGCATCCAGAAATACGTCATCAAATGATGTGCAAATGAGATTGGCTGCGCACGCTGTAAATGTGTGTAACCAGGTGCAAGTGTATCAATGTTATCTTCCGCTTGCGTAACAATTGCTTTTTGGAAAGCCTCTATTAAAGAAACTACCTCTTGCACACGTTTTTTAAGAAACAAGTGCATATCAGTTGCGACTTGGTCATTCCGACTACGGCCAGTATGTAATTTACCGCCAACTGGACCAACTAAATCGATTAGCATTTTCTCAAGATTTAAGTGAATATCTTCATTTGCAATTGAGAACTCAAGAGAGCCCTCAGTTGCTTTTTGTTGTAGTTGATGGAGACCATCTTTTATCGTGTTGACTTCATCTTGTGATAAAATGCCACAAGCACCAAGCATCGTAACATGAGCAATACTGCCTTCAAGATCTTCCGTTACAAGTTGTTGGTCAAACCCGATGGATGCTCCGAATTCATCTACCCATTGTTCAGCAGAATTTTGGAATCGTCCGCCCCATAGTTTACCACTCATGCTTGCACCTTCTTTTCTCCTTTGTTTACCATAGAGTTCACTTTTGTTGGAAGACCCCATAGTTCGATGAAACCTACTGCAGAAGCATGATCGAATTCATCATCTTTTGTATATGTTGCTAGTTTTTCGTCATATAGAGAGTTAGGAGATTTACGTCCTTCAACAATTGCATGACCTTTGAAAAGTTTTACACGAACTGTACCATTAACAAATTTTTGTGTTTCTTTTAAGAATGCTTCTAATGCAGTTCTTAATGGAGAGAACCATAAACCTTCATAGATAAGTTCGGTTAATTTTTTCTCAATTACTGGTTTGTAATGAGCGATTTCTTTTACTAGAGTAATATCTTCTAATTCTTTATGAGCTAAAAGTAAAGTGTGTGCACCAGGAATTTCATATACTTCACGTGATTTAATACCAACTAAACGGTTTTCAACGTGGTCGATACGGCCAACGCCATGTTTACCAGCTACTTCGTTTAATTTTAAGATTAAGTCAGCTAATTTATAAGAAACACCGTCAATTGCTACTGGAACACCTTGTTCGAATTCAATTTCGATAATATCAGCAGTATCTGGAGCATTTTCAAGAGAAACTGTTAACTCATATGCTTCTTCTGGTGGTGTAGCCCAAGGATCTTCTAAGATACCACATTCGTTAGCACGGCCCCATAAGTTTTGGTCGATTGAGAATGGTGAATCTAAAGAGATAGGAAGTGGAATATTCTTTGATTTTGCGTATTCAATTTCCTCTTCACGGCTCCAAGCCCATTCACGAACTGGTGCAAGAACTTCTAAATCTGGGTTTAATGCTTTAATAGAAACTTCGAAACGAACTTGGTCATTTCCTTTACCAGTACAGCCATGTGCTACTGCAACTGCGCCTGTTTGTTCAGCAACTTCTACTAATTTTTTAGAAATAAGTGGACGAGATAAAGCTGATACTAAAGGATATTTTTGTTCATACCAAGTGTGAGCTTGAAGTGAGATTAATGCGTATTCTTCAGCGAACTCGTCTTTAGCGTCGATCATGTAAGATTCAATCGCACCAACTTCTAATGCTTTCTTTTTCACGAAGTCTAAATCTTTACCTTCACCTACGTCTAAGCAACATGCTACTACTTCGTAACCTTGATCGATTAACCATTGGATCGCAACTGATGTATCTAAACCGCCTGAATATGCAAGAACTACTTTTTTAGCCATGTGACATTCCTCCACGTTATGTATTTTTATACGAATGCATTTTATATTTATGCACTTATAATAGCATGGAATAAAAATGAATACAAGTGTATTTTCTTGCATTATTAAAAAAATTAAAGTTTCTAAAAAATTCGTATATAACCTGCTTGGGCATTCAAAAACCCTTTATATATATAAAAAAGAGCTATCCACAGTAGAATCCTCTACTAGAATAGCCCTCTCAACGAAAAAAACCAATTATACATTCTATGCAGTTTTTTTGTATAAAATATTATCTAAAAACTAATTTCATGAATGATAATTCACACACCAATGTATATTCATAAGCATTTTACTTCTTATTAAAAAATCGCTTCCCTAATTTTTCTACTAGGGAAGGTGCTACCGCATAAAGTTTACTTGAAATAGCCATATACGACGGTAAATTGACTTCTCTAACATTACGTCCAATTGTTTTAACCGTCGCTACAGCTACTTGCTCTGGTGTTAATAAAACATTTTTCATTGCATCACGATATGTAGCAGTTTGATCTGCAAGGTCCAAGAAAGGCGTATCAATTGGTCCTGGATGGATAGTTGTCACCTGAATATTAAACGGCGCAAGCTCCATACGAAGTGCATTTGTAAAGCCTATGATTGCATGTTTTGTCGCTGCATAGACTGATGCTTTCGGTGTGGCTACCTTCCCTGCTTGTGAGCCAATGAAAACAAATTGACCTCTTTGACGTTCTATCATTTGTTGTGATAACGCCTTTGTCAGAATGATAGGTGCTTGAATATTCACGTGAAGCATTTGTTCTATTTCAGCATCCGTTAAGTCTGTTGCAAAAGCAAACGTTCCAACTCCAGCAGAGAATATGGCAGTATCAATTGGGGGTAATTTTTTTACTAAAGCATGATTTCCCTCTATTGTAGATAGATCAGCTTGAATCGTTTGAATATTTGGAGCAGTAAAAGCCTGCAAAGCTACTTTCGAACGCCCAGTTGCAATGATTGTATGCCCCTGAGTCGCAAGAATGTCTACTATACACTTACCAACTCCACTTGTCGCTCCTGTTACGAGAATGGTTTTATGCTTGTTCATAAAGATAAACGCCCTTGTCATTCATCTTCTCTTTAACTAGCCCTTCATCAATTAAGTAGTCTAACTGACCGATTGTTTCCGATAAAGTTAAACCTAATTCTTTCTCATAAGCATATGGGAACAGTTCAATATTCAGTTCAAACGTAGTTTTCGGACCACCTTCTAACATTTCGTATACTTTCATCGCACGCTTGTGCTGTTTTTCAAGTCTTTCCTTCACTAATTCATGTACATTTCGAATATCTTCTCCATGGCCGCTATAGAGGACATCAATCGGTAAAGTTAATAACTTTTTCAATGAAGCATTTTGCTGTAATAGTGATTTTGCACGGTTCGCCTTAAGATTAAGCGGTGGTTCAATTAATGGATTAGATGATACATGTCCAATCAGTAAATCCCCACCAATCATCGCCTTTTTCTCTTCCTGCCAAAAAGCTAAATGACTTTGAGCATGTCCTAATGTTTCCATCGCAATAAGACCTGGATGACCTGGTACTTCGTCTCCGTCATGTAAAATGGAGGTTAATGGGCGTGTCCCTACAAAATCCGTTGACCTTGTCATTTTCTTTACCCAATAAAAATATTCTTCAGGCACACCTTCTTCTTTTAAACGTTCCGTATAAAAATCGAAATGTGAAGCAAGAAATACTGGATCTCTGCGTAGCCAAGCATCGTTGTATACATGACCTAACACTTTTGCATTTGGAAATGCATCAACTAACCCCATATGATCTGGATGATGATGCGTTAAAATGACTTGTTCTATATCTTCAAAGCGATAGCCCGCTTCTTTTAAACCCAATTCTAATGCCTCATACGCTTCGGGCGTTTTCGTACCTACATCAAAAATTGATAATGCGTCCCCTTTTAATAAATAGGAATTTACAGTCCCTACTGCAAATGGCGTTGGTGTAATAATCTTATGAAACATTTCAAAAACCCCCTACAAAAATGAATAGCTATTCACCTCATTGTACAAGATAAGCTTGAAATCGTCACCTAATAATGTTGACAAAAAAATGTTAAGACACTATACTTGCAATCACATACAAAAAAGCGTAGATGAAGAATAGTACAAATATTGATGGTGTAAAGAGAGTGTGATCACCGGCTGCAAGTCACATAACCCGCTCAATATTTAGAACCTACTTCTGAGCTGCTATGAAAACATAGCCGTCCCTTAGCGATAATAAGGAGTGAGAGTTGTGCTAAACTATTTTAGCAAAACAAGGTGGTACCGCGGAAACATGCGTTTTCGTCCTTTTATATAAGGATGGGAAGGCTTTTTTTATTGAAAAAAACAGGAGGCGACAATTATGAAAACAATTGTATTTGCTGGTGCAGGTTCAATGGCTGAAGCTATGATTCAAGGTTGGGTTAAAGAAGGTGTCGTATCACCCAATAGCATTCATATTATGAATAAGTCCGATCGTCAAAAACTGAATCGTATCGCTGATGCGTATGGCGTACAAATTGTTTCTGACAGTCGCGAAGTTGTAAAAGTTGCAGATTGCATTATTTTAGCTATGAAACCGAAAGACGTTATAAAAGGAATGGAAGTTTTAGCCCCACTTCTTCAAGAACATACAGCTGTCTTATCCGTTGTTGCAGGTATTTCCATTGCAACGATTGAAAATAGTTTAGGGAAACGACCAATTGCTCGCGTTATGCCAAACACATCAGCTACAATAGGCATGTCAGCAAGTGGCGTATCATTTAATGAACAAATCGATGCAAATTTAAAACAAGAATTTATGACAATGTTAGAAGCAATAGGAACCGTAATAGAAGTCGAAGAAGATAAACTACATGCAGTAACAGCTGTCTCCGGCAGTGGTCCAGCATACTTATACTATCTAGTAGAAGCATTCGAACAAGCTGGTATTAAGTACGGTCTATCACGTGAAATCGTACGCTCACTTGCCATTCAAACGATCGCAGGTGCAGCCGAAATGCTAAAACAATCTACAGAAGAACCAACGGAGCTACGTAGAAAAGTAACAAGCCCAGGTGGCACTACTGAAGCTGGCATTAAAGCATTAGAAGAAAATCACTTCAAAGACGCGATTATGGCATGCATTCATGACGCTGAAGCGAAATCACGCGAATTAGCAAAAAGTGAGTAAATGCTCAAAAGAAACCCTGAAAAAGCATCGATTTTCCATGCATTTTCAAGGTTTTTTTATCAAAAATCAAATTAACTTACCTTGCTATGATGACAATTCCCTTCAGCAAGAACCTTCAAAACATTTAAGCAATATTAAGCAAAAAATAATTAATGTAGGTTTGAAAAGAAGTCATACTGTCTAAAATCAACTAATTAGCAACTACTTTTAATACCTTCTCATAATTACATCCTTTCAAAAGAGAACTATACTATCCCAAGTCAATGTGCTAACTTTTTTTAGCATACCGACTTAGGATAGTTTTTTGTGTTTATAATTATTGAACTTGTCATTGTTTTTAAGGCACAGCATGATAATTGTATAGGTTAGTTCTTGCCAACATTAGTAATTTAGTTCAATATCAATTTGTTCAACAAATTATTCTTTAGATAGAATACCTGTTGTATCGATCCGTTTTTTGTTCAGACTTTTAGCAAATTTAATTGCCATCAATTGAGGGATTAAATTCAATACACTTACTACTACTAATAAGCGAATTGAACCAATGGGCTTAAAATATCCATCCCACGAGTCAATATTTATCATCTTACTGTTGAAATAATACGAAATAAAAAATGATACAGCATTCCCTATGAACACGGTTCTTGAGTTATTAGTCATGCCTCCAAAAAAAGCTAATATTATTGAAATAACAAGCAACAATAAATAACCATTCATTGAGCTTTCATTATAGTCTTGAGACATAGAAAAATATACATAGGGAAAACTAAATAAACAGATGATTAAACTATATACTACTACTTTTTTCATCATTAATATCCTCCTAGAGATTGCGTTCAAACTATTTCGAAAAAGCAAAACACCCTTATAGTGAAATATTACACTATAAGGGCGTTTTATTTAAATGGATATCGCAAAGTAGTTTACAGTTTTTTACTCATGTTATACCAAACTTCCCCACCATGCACTGATTTAGAAATGCCATCATTATTGTAGCCTTGCTTTTCGTAATAGCCGATTAATTCTTCTTTACAGGTTAAAGTAATTGTCTCACGCTTGCTAGTTGCTGCTTCTTTCTCAAGATGCACGAGTAATGCTGAAGCAATTCCTTGATTTTGGTATTCTGGGGATACTGCTAAGCCTAATATACTTTGATATCCACCAGTTGTTGGGTTTTGCTTTATTGCACTGAATAAGTCATCGGTTATTTCAGGTCGTTCAATCACAGGACCATTTATCAAACCAACAATTATTCCTTCTACTTCCGCTACATAAAAGCTGTCAGAAATCAATTGAATTCGATTTTCGAATGCTACTTCTGTTGCTGCTTCTTCTTTTGAAAAACACAGATTTTCAATCGTCACAAGTTCAGGTAAATCTTCTAATTTCACATTGCGTATTTTCAGCATATTATTTTCCCCTCCAAAGTCCCAAAAATTCATCAAATAGGTTTAATCCACTTATATTAATAACACTTTCTTTAATCTATTATAAAGTTCAGATTTTGAAAAGAAAGAATTTTCACTAGTACAATTATCGTTAAGTTCATTGAAGTAGAAATTCACCCCTTTTACATTTTTATTTAAACCACTATAACATTACAAATGAAACTCTTTGGTGTACCTAAGTCTTTTTAATAAACCAATCCCTACTATTTTGCTATAATATAGGCAACAAGAGAATTGGAGTGATTTCATTCATGGCAAAATTATTTAAAAATTATAAAATAGGTAATTTAACGCTTAAAAATCGCATCGTAATGTCTCCCATGTGTATGTATGAATGTCATAATAGAGACGGCCTTGTTCAAGGCTTCCATAAAATTCACTATGCAACAAGAGCGGTTGGGCAAGTAGGATTGATTATTGTCGAAGCAACTGCCGTGCAGCCAGAAGGTCGTATTTCCCCACAAGACCTTGGCATTTGGAGTGACGAGCATACTGCTGGTCTTACTGAATTGAATCGCTTAATGCATGATGCAGGTTCCAAAACTGGTATTCAATTAGCACATGCAGGACGTAAGGCTGATCTTGAAAGTGATATTTATGCACCTTCTGCAATTGCCTTTAGTGAGAATTACAAAACACCGATTGAAATGACAACCGATGATATAAAAAACACAGTAGACGCTTTCAATAAAGCTGCTATCCGATCAAAAGAAGCTGGCTTTGATGTAATTGAACTGCATGGTGCCCATGGCTATTTAATCAATGAATTTTTATCCCCTCTGTCAAATAAACGTACAGATGAATACGGCGGCTCAGTAGAAAACCGCTATCGTTTTTTACGTGAAATAATTACTGCTGTGAAAGAAGTATTTGAAGGTCCTCTATTTGTTCGTATTTCTGCGAAAGATTATGCAGACGGTGGAATGGAACCTGTCGATTATATTACGATGACAAAATGGATGAAAGAACAAGGTGTCGATTTAGTGGATGTTAGTTCTGGTGCGGTCGTGCATGCAAGAATTCCAGTATTCCCAGGTTATCAAGTACCATTTGCTGAGACCATCAAGCATGAAACACCGATTCCAACAGGAGCAGTGGGTCTGATCACTTCCCCAGTACAAGCTGAAGAAATTCTGCAAAATAACAGAGCAGATCTAATCTTCATGGCAAGAGAATTACTGCGAAATCCATATTGGGCTTACCAAGCTGCCAAAGAATTAGGCGTAGATATTGAAGCTATAAACGATTCATATAAACGAGGTTGGAAATAAGTTCTTACTTGAAAATAAATAAACCTACATGATGAGTGAGTGTAACTACCCTAATCATCATGTAGGTTATTTTTATAAAGCTTCTACTTTTTCGATTTATTCCATAACGTTAACTAAAATAGTCTCTTACTTAACATGAAAAGTAGTATGACTATGACCTTCTCGTGATTTCGTGACTTCTAAAATAGCTGGCATTGCTGCTTTCAGTTCTGCAACATGAGAGATAACGCCTATCATACGACCAGACTTCTGAAGATCAATGAGTGTATCGATTGCTTTAGTCAATGATTCTTCATCTAACGTACCGAAACCTTCGTCTATAAACATCGTATCGATTCTAATATTTCCTTGGAAACTTTGAATCACGTCTGACATACCAAGTGCTAAACATAATGAAGCATTGAACTTTTCTCCGCCGGATAACGTTTTGACATCACGAGTTTGACCAGTGTATGCGTCATAGACATCTAAACCTAATCCGCTTTGTTTACCCCTTGCTTCTTGACGATCACTACGAATCAAATTGAATTGACCGTTCGATAGCGGTTTAAGTCGCTCATTTGCGGCATGAATAATCTGCTCCAAATACTCGATTTGAACATAACGCTCAAATGAGATTTTCATATGATTTTGGCCTCTTAGTAAATCATAAAGACCAATAATTCGGCCACAAGATGCTTCAAGATCAGTTATGTTTTTGCTTATTTCCGATAAATCAATAATCAGTTGGTGTGCATTCTGAAGATGTTTTTTCGAGTTATTCCATTGTTCGAAGGCCATTTCATAGGCCTGTTTCAACTGATTTACTGCCTCAGATAAAATAGTAAGATCCACTAATTCTTTGCCTGCAACATGTTCTTTTTCTTCATCAATTTGTGTAGATAATGCATGTATTATGTTT
This sequence comes from Viridibacillus sp. NPDC093762, assembly GCF_050279675.1. Taxonomy (NCBI): domain Bacteria; kingdom Bacillati; phylum Bacillota; class Bacilli; order Caryophanales; family Caryophanaceae; genus Viridibacillus; species Viridibacillus sp. NPDC093762. Next base: position 302,490 of record NZ_JBNNUK010000002.1, read on the forward strand.
TTATATTGCTGACATTCATCTTTTAGTTTTTGACACTGTGATTCGTCTCTTCTCGCTGCTAAGTAATCTTTTCCTTTTTCAAAGCCTGCATTCTCAACAGCTTGTTTAAAGTCTTCTTGCGCTTGTTCAAGTAATTTACGGGATTCCGCTAAATCTGTTATCGCATGTTGTAAATTAGCTTGTGCTGTTGTATTTTGTTCATTTGCTTGTTGCATACGCTTTTGAGCAAGTGTCCAACTTTCCTCTAATTGAGTTCTTTGCTGTGTAGCTTCTTTCGTTAACTGATAAAGATGATGTAACGACGTAATGTCTTGTGGTATGGATTTACTTTTTTCATCATAAATTGCCGTTGCATTATTCAGTGCCTGCAGTTGAGTTTGATACGTCTTTTCCAGTTGTTGAAGTTGTAGCTGGAATTCGACTACAGCTTGTTTTTGAGACTTCGTTTTCTCCTTTAGTTGGTTCCAAAGCTCTTTTTCTTTCTTCAATTGCTGAACAATAGCAAACAACTCTTGATATTGATTAGTTAATGTTGGTCCTTCTTCCACTGTTACGCTAAGTTCTTGAAGGTTTTGCTCTAGTACATTAAATGCTTGCATTTCAGCCTGTAGTTGTCCATTAGTCACAAAGTATTGTTGTTCTAAATTAGATGCATATTTGCGAATTTGTTCTAATTGTTGCTCATCAACGACTTCCACTGTTTCTTCATGCTTAGCTACATGTTCCGTGCTACCACATACAGGACACGGCGCACCGACTACTAACTGTGATGCAAGAATTCTCGCTTGGCTAGCAACCCATCTATCTTGTTCAGCCTTCCCCTTTTCTTGCGCTTCTATATATACTTTTTCTTTTGTAATGACTTGCTCTTTTAAATCTTGCACTTTTTTTTGTTGTGTAGACCATTGGTGAAAAGCTGCTGCTCGGTCCTTTAATTGAGCCAATTGCTCAATTTTGTCATCTAGAGGTTGTATCGTCTCCTCTAATGTTGCTGATTGTTCTTCTATTGATTGAAGTGTGAGCATTCGCTCTTGATGTTGTTGACTTTGTGCAGTAAATACTGCTTGCAATTGTTGAACCTCTTGCTGTAATTGATTTTTTATCTGATTTTGCTTTTCTAAATCTTTAAATATAGGTTCTAAAGATTGTAAATGCATGACCCTTTTTAAACTGTCATTACGCTCAGTTTCTTTTTGTTGTTGAACTACAAATTGAGCAGCTACTTCTTCTAATTGAAGTTTCATTTTTTGTTCTGATTTTTTGGCTTCTTCAAATGTGGCTTCCTTTTGTAGAGCCTTCTGCTTTGCCACACGGTAATATTGTTCTATTGGAATAATGTGACTAGCTTTTTCAGCAGCAGCTAACTCACGTTCTTTTTCTAGGAACAACGGCTCTTGTTGTCTTAAAGTAAGAAGTTTTTGTTCCTTCTCTTTAAATGCCTCTATTTTTTGATTTAATGTAACTGCTTCAAATTGTTGACGTTGCTTGTCTTCAAGTTGTTTGCCAACCGCTTTATAATTAGTTTCATTTTCTGTAATTTGCTGATTATAAAAGTCGACTTCAACTTTTAATGCATCTACTAGTTGATATATATTAAACTGATTTGTTTCGAGTAAATCAAAAAGAGCAGACTCTCTTTTCGGTAGCGTGCTTGCAATTTTACTCGTGTGTAAGTTACGGACAGCTATAGCTTGTTGTAGTTGCTTGTCAGCTTCTTCTTTTTTTACTTTAAGCTGATCTGCAATATGTCGATAAGATTCTGTCTTGAAGATTTTACGTAATATCGCTTCTTTGTTTTCTGTTTCAGAAGTTAGTAATTTACGAAACTCCCCTTGAGGCAACATGACGATTTGTTTAAATTGATCCTTTGATAATCCGATAATATCTTCAATTTTTTTATTAATTTCTCCAACTTTTTGTGATTCAACGACTGGCTTTTCTCCTGTAGTTAGGATTTCAACAAGTTCAAATGATTCACCTGTTGCAGTTTTATTGCCATTTTTTCGATGTGCTAACTGGCGGAGTACTCGATATTGTCGATTGTGGATTTCAAAAATAAGTTCAGCAGATGTGTGGGTATCATCGTCAGCAAAGTCACTGCGAATTTCTTTAATATCTGCACGATCTTCACCACTAGCACTACCATACAATGCAAAACTAATACCATCGAAAATTGTTGTTTTCCCAGCTCCCGTAGCACCAGAAATAACAAATAAGCGATGGTCGCCTAAGTCACGAAAATCAATTGTTTCTGTCTTTTTATACGGACCAAAAGCGGTCATTTTCAGTTGAATTGGCTTCATTTCACATCACTCCCTACTTCACGTTCTTTCGCTAATCCTTCTTGTAACACTTCTTGGAATAGCTGTTTTGTTGCATCTTCTACTTCTGCTCCTACTATTTCCTTATAAAACGCTTCAAAGAGCGTCAAATCGTCCATTTTTTGACGAGATGTCGTTAGTTGCTCAGTTCCATCTATTTTTTGATGAATCATTTTACGCTCCACATGCATGGCATTGGGAAATACTGTGCGAATTTTCTCCATTGGTGAAATAACTGGTGTATCATCAAGTAATTTAACGTAAATATAGTCTTCACTTACTTCTGATTTAAGTAAATTATCAATCGTATCCTCAACAGTTCTCATATCTCTACGCGGTTGCAATAATTTCTTCTCAATTGCTACTTGTCCATCTTCTGCTAAATCCACGATTAAATAGCCCTTTTTATGATTTTCCTCAGAAATTGAATATTTCAAAGGTGAGCCTGCATAGCGAATGGTTTCATTTAGTACAAAATGCGCTTGGTGTAAATGTCCAAGAGCTGTGTAATAAAATGGCTCAAAAAGCGCTGCATCTATACATTCTGTACCACCGATAGCTAACGGTCGCTCAGATTCACTTGTATTCTCCTCTTCTTGACCGTGAGAAGTTACAAAAGCATGTCCAACAAAAACATGTCTTTTCTCTGGATCCATCTTCTTTTTCAATTCATCCGTTATACGTTTCATCGCAGATTGGTGTGTTTTAATAGAATCATCATCAAATACATATCGAACTTGCGAAGGATCAGCATATGGTATTAGGTGAAAATGTACTTCTCCAAACTCATCTTTTAGAACGACTGGTGATAGCTTGTCATCAAGATTCCCCACTATATGTAAACCACTTTCTTTCATTAACTGACTACCGAAATGTAAACGTCCAGGACTGTCATGATTTCCTGCAATGCTAATGAGTGGTATATGTCTTTTTAACACAATCTCTGCGAAAATATCATCTAATAATCGAACAGCTTCTGTCGGAGGTACAGCTCTGTCGTATAAATCACCGGCAACAATGATGACATCTGGCTTCTCTTGGTCAATATCTGCCAAAAATTGTTGTAAAATATAAGCTTGATCCTCAGTCATATATACCCCTTGTACAAGCTTCCCTAAATGCCAGTCAGCTGTATGAAATATCTTCATAAAAATCCTCCTTTTAAATCATATTATCTATTTTAACATTCTATTGATATGGTTGTGATTGAAAAATATCACACAGAGTATACTGTAAATTTATTGTATCACAAACACAATAAAAAGAACGAATGTTCCTATTTTATCTAACGAATTCAATAGCTTTCAAATAGTAGATATTCTGAGAGATTATACACGTTTGGTTGATGATTCATATATACTTAATTTCAGAGTTTTCAGGGGGGAAAACATGATTGATTTAAAAGAATCTACAATTGATCAATTAACTGATTTACTAAATAGCATTTAATACATCTGTCAGCTAATTCGAGAATAAATAGAGCGGATTATTACTTATGAAAATCATTGAGCGAAACTGAATTCAATTTTAGAGATTAATCCTGATGTGATGTTCATTGCTAAAGCTGCATTTTAACAACTGAGGCTTTAAAGTCTCTCTGCTGTTACAGGTTATCCAAGTATTACTATAATAGCAGGTATAAAATCAAATATACCTTAGAGTTTGATCTTTATGGGTAAGCCAATTTCTGAGAATATTTCATTATCATTTTCCTTTACTTATAAACAGAACTCTAAGTTTCGTACATCACCTAAATTAAATTAGGTATTACAAAATCAAAAAAAGCGCTCTCTCATGCCGAATTTCGACTAAGAACGCTCCTTTTGTTTTTCAGCGAAAAAGCTCTATCGATACAACTTCTAAACATCAAAATATAAATGATAATGAGCTTCACATCGCTCGTTAAATCTAGATCCACATTGTAAACAATGATTTGTCCCAACATACTCTGTAATCGTATGTTCTTTGTTACAAATTCCACAAAGCACGGCTAACTCATCTGATTCATTCTTTGACCAAACTTGTGGTTCATGAAGTTCACATGCAGCATGACATTCAAAACAAGGATAGTATTTATGACAGCATTTAAATTTTAATGCGACGATATCCTTCTCCGTATGATAATGCATACAACGCGTTTTATCATCAACTACTAATCCATACACTTTCACTTTCTAACCTCCGACCATTCTTAGCAAGAAAAAAATACCAACTAATAAAAGACTTGCCCCAATCACTAGATAATCTCGGTTCTCAAAATGTAAAACCTTAAAACGTGTTCGTCCACTTCCATCTCCATAAGCTCTAGCGTCGATAGCATTTGCCAAATTTTCCGCTCTTTGAATTGAAGTAAACAAAAGAGGGACAATGATAGGTATATAACTAAATACCTTTTTCACAAATGATTTATCTTCGAAATTAACACCTCTTGCTTTTTGAGCGTCTATTATTTTGTCCAACTCCATTACTATTGTAGGTATAAAGCGTAATGTTATAGCTAGCATTAATGAAAATTGCTCTACTGGAAAATGCAATCGTTTCAATGGTTTGCAAAGTATTTCAAATCCATGAGCTAAGTCCAGTGGCTTCGTTGTTAAGGTTAACAAAGAAGTAATTAATACGAGTAATAATATTCGTAACACTATGCGAACCCCATCTATAATGCTCTCTTTATATATAGACAAAACACCGTACTGAAATAGTAAATTCTCGCCTTTAGTGAACAAAATATGATAGATAACCGTAAATGCTAGAATAAATAAAATTGGCTTTAAACCCTTTAGAAAAAAGCGCAATGGAATATGTGAAAAAGTAATACAGCCAACTACTAAAAAACTAGCTAGTAAATATCCTGCTATATTATCTATTAATAAGAATGCAATTACGATACAAAATAAGCTTATTAATTTTGAGCGTGGATCTAGACGATGGAAAATAGAAGATGCATCAATAAACTGTCCAATCAATACATTTTCAATCACAAAATTTCAGCCCCTTGTTTCTGAAAATAAGCTATTACATCCTTTAGAACAACTTCTTCCTGTAAAGACGCTACTTCAATATAATCACCAAAACGTTGCTCAATTAGTTGTAGTAGTTTTACGGTATCTGGAATATCTAATCCGAATTCCTTTAATTCATAATCATGGTTCAGAAAAAGTGAAAGCGGACTTTCTTGGAAAGCTATCTCCCCATTGTTCATCACGAGTACTTCATCTGAATACTCAGCAACTTCATTCATCTCGTGTGTCACGAATATAACTGTACGATGTCCGTCCCCAGCTTTATACCAATCATGTATCAATTGTAAAATAAGTTTACTTCCAAGTGGATCTAGTCCAGCAGTGGGTTCATCTAAAATAAGAACCTCAGGATTCATCATAAGAACAGTAGCTATCGCCACACGTCGTTTTTCTCCCCCACTTAATTGTAAAGGTGCTTTTTGAAAGTACTCTTCGGATAGGCCTACTAGTTGTATCATATCTTCCGCTCTCTTAATGGCTTCCTTCATTTCAATACCTTGATTTTTCGGGCCAAATACTAAGTCTTTTATGACAGTTGTTTCAAATAATTGATGTTCAGGATACTGAAATACCAATCCGATATCGTGAATAATTTGAGCTTTGCCTTTTTTAGAAAGTTCATTTACTCTTCCATTAATCAATAAATGACCATTAGTCGGAGCAATTAAGCCTTTTAATAACTTCATTAATGTAGATTTCCCTGAACCAGTATGACCTATAACAGATATCCACTTACCCGTTTCAATTGATATATTTATATTTCGCAAGTTTTCGTGACTATTAATTGAAAAGTTCGGATAAATATAAGAGGCTCTTTCTAACTTGATGTCCATAAATAATCAACAACCCCTTCCAAAGTCATTATCTGTTCAGGTACTTTAATGCCCGTTGAACGTAAGCTTTGTTTTAATTTCAGAGCAAGAGGCACTTCCAATTCATTACTTTCAATAACACTACTATTATGAAAAATAGATGCGGGGGTCCCATCTGCCACAATAAGACCATCTTTTAATACAAGTACCCTTGTTGCCACTAGTACTTCTTCCATGTGATGAGTAATGTGAATGATAGTAATTCCTTCTGTATGTAGTTGTTGCATAAGTGTAATAATATTCTGCCTGCCTTTTGGATCAAGCATAGCTGTTGATTCATCAAATACGATATATTTTGGCTTCATCGCTAATATTGCAGCTATAGCTACACGCTGTTTTTGACCACCTGAAAGCTTATGAGGTTCTACTCCTCTATATGAAAGCATATCAACCTTCTTTAATGCGTTCTCAGCAATTGAATTCATATTGTCTGGATCTACCCCAATATTCTCTAAACCAAAAATAATTTCATCAAAAACTGTCGTTGTTATAAATTGATCATCTGGATTTTGAAAAATCATACCAACAAGTCGTCTGATTTCTCTTAAACTTTTTGGCTTTTGTGTCATTTCCCCATCTACAAAAACTTGGCCGAGATGAGGTTGGATAAGCCCATTCGCCAATTTTGATAGAGTCGATTTTCCAGAGCCATTTGGACCTACAATCGTTAGAAATTCACCCTCATTAATTTGTAGTGAAATATTTTTCAATACTAAATGTTGTCCATATGCAAATGACACATTATCAAATCTTAGCAAAACATGCACCCTCTTTTTATCAATCTCTAGTAACTAACTATATTTTTTAATTCCTCTATTGAAAGTTCTGTATGTGAGGGCTTTTCCCAAATACCGATTTTTGAACCATTAACCGAAAAAACTTTACCGGTTACAGTACTGTTATTACTAGCTAATAAAGTAGCTAAATTTGCTACATCTTCGGGAGAACCTACTTTCCAATAATCCGGAAACTCTTTATTTTCTTCCTTGCACTTTGTTTGAATACGTTCGATGACCGGTTTTGTCATATCTGTTAAAGCGGCTGGTGCTATTGCATTAACTCGAATACCATAACGTTTTAATTCTTCTGCTAATGTAAATGTGATTCCTAAAATACCCGCTTTTGCTGCACTATAATTTACTTGACCAACTGTTCCCATCAAGCCCGCAGTTGATGTCAAATTAATAATACATCCCCCTTCACCCCGACTTTTCAAATGTTGAACAGCTGCCCTTGTACACGCAAAAGTGCCTGTCAAATGGACGTCTAACACGTCTTTCCAAGATTGGTCTGACATTTTCACAAGCAATTGATCTCTCGTTATACCTGCATTATTAATGAGAATATCTAATTTCCCAAATTTCTCTAAAGTTTTATTTACAATTCGTTCAGCGCCATCTATTGAAGCAACACTCTCACAAATACCAACTGCTTGACCGCCTCTTTTTTTAATATCATCTACTACGGCTTTAACATCATTCGTATTAGTACCATTTACGGCAATTAAAGCACCTTCTTTAGCCATTTGAATTGCCATACTTCTACCAATTCCTCTTGTGGAACCCGTTATTAAAACCACTTTTTCTAGTAGCATTTCCTCACCCTCCAACATTTGCAAATTGGATGACACCAATAATTGCTACTTTTCCATTTTCTTTAGCTACCTCTATTTTAATTGTAATATTATCTAGCTCTTCTTCTATTACTACATATGAAATCGTTAATAATTCTTCAACCAATACTGGTTGAAGAAATTTCGTTTCATAAGAGACAACAAAGCTAGTTGGAAAAACATAAGACAATCTACTTTCTGCTATTCCCATTACAAGCATGCCATGTACAATTTCCCTTTCAAACCCTGCTTCTACTGCACTTTGAAAATCTAAATGAATCGCATTAAAATCATTTGAAGTTTCAGCATAATTCTTTACATCATTTGCTGAAATAATAACGCTTTCATTTTCACAAACATAATCACCTCTTGTGAACGAAACCATTTACTCCACCTCATTTCCCTGAAATTCTCGTATAATTAAAGTAGTTTCTGATGTGAAAGATAACTCATCATTTTGATAACCTTCAAGTACATGATTCAATATCCAAAGAACCCCTGTAGAACCTTGCTTTTTCTTCACTTCTTTTAAATCGATTTTACATATATATGTATCACCTGCAACAATTGGTTTTATATAGGTAAACTTTTGTTCTCCATGTATTAACGGCACATCCAATTGATCCAGCCAATCTAATTTCGCTATTTGCCAAAATAATATAGGATATGTTGGAGGAGCTAGAAGATCAGGAAAACCTGCATTTTTTGCTGCATACACATCGAAATGTAGTGGGTTTTTGTTTTGTATACTTCTCGCAAAGTTTTGAATATCTTGATGCTTCACAGTTACATAAAAAAAATCCGAAGTCATTCCAGCATTAAAAGACATGACTAGTTCACTCCTTCAAATAATGTTGCGAGTCCTTGTCCTCCACCAATTCCCAAAGTAGCAATTGCTTTTTTAATAGTTTGTTTCTGCATTTGAGCGAACAAACGTGTAACTAATATAGCTCCCGATGCACCATAAGGATGACCTAATGCAATAGCTCCTCCTCCCGCATTTACTTTTGTTTTTGATATGTTCAAACATTTTAATGAAGCCAGTACCTGTGATGCAAAAGCTTCATTAAATTCAATTTGGTCAATTGAATCAATATGTAATTGATTTCTGACTAATAATTTCTCAACAGCAGGAACTGGACCTATCCCTAAATAATTCGGATCTACCCCAGCTGCAACTGCGTCAACGAATTTCATAACAGGTTGCAAACCAAGTTCTTTACATTTATCTCCAGAAACCAGTAATCCAACAGCTGCACCGTCGTTTACTGGACATGCATTTCCTGCAGTCACAACGCCACCTTCTTTGAAAATCGGTTTAAGTGTTGCAAGCTTTTCAATATTTGTTGTTTTCCGTGGGCATTCATCTTCCAATACAGTAACGATTTCATTTCTGGATTTATAAGTTATCGGTACAATCTCTGGTGCAAAATCTGTTGCAAGCGCCTTTTGATGGCTTTCATATGCATAGCTATCCATTTCTTCACGTAAAATGTTGTATTGCTCAGCTACATTTTCAGCTGCAATACCCATTTCAGGATCTCCGATAGTATCTGGCGAAAATTTTGAACGCATATATATTTCTGGAGCACTATTACTATACAGAGATGAAGGTTTCTTCATACGCCAAGGCGCTCTACTTACACTCTCTACTCCACCAGCTAAATACATATGGCCTGCACCACTTTGAATGAGACGAGCTGCGATATTAATTGCTTCTAATCCAGACCCACATTGACGATCCACTGTCACTCCAGGGACTTCTATAGGTAGATTTGCTGTTAGTAAGGCCAGACGCGCAATATTACCACCAGGTCCAATTGTATTTCCTATAATGACGTCATCAATTTCTTTAACTGGTAAATTGTATTCGCTCACCATATTTTCAATTACTTGTGCTAACAAATCCTCCGGTTCAATGTCCTTTAAGACACCGCCAAGTTTGCCGATTGGGCTTCGTTTAGCTAGTACGATAAATGCTTCTGTCATATTATCAAGCCTCCACTATCTGTTTTTGCATCTTATCTCTAGCAATTTTCCCACTACCCGTATATTGGAAATCATTTACTGACTTTATAATTCGAGGTATTTTATAAGTTGCTAAATGCTTCCTACAATACTCTTTAATTTGCGGATTTGACAGCTCTTTGTTCGATTTCCATTGAATGATAGCTACGATTTTTTCACCCCAATACGTATCAGGTTGACCAAATACCAAAACTTCAGATACTTCATCTAATGAACGTAATACATCCTCAATTTCCTCTGGAAATACATTTAGCCCACCTGTTATCATCATATTTTTCACTCTACCAACAATGTATAAATAGCCTTCCTTATCCTTTAAAGCATAATCTCCAAGTGCTAACCAACTTCCTTGCAATACTTTGTCCGTTTCTATTTCATTTTTAAAATAGCAATCAAACACCATATCACTTGAAACAAATAATTGACCTATCTCACCAGGTTCTACTTCCGTTCCATCATCATGACGAATTGAAATCTTTACTTTTGGAAAAGGTTTACCTACTGATTTTGGTTTAATGATTTGTTCAGTAGCGGGTAAATACGCAATATAACTTGCTTCAGAAGATCCATAAAACTCGAAAACATGACTATTTCTAAATAATTCTCGGGTTTCTAATTTAGACTCCTCAGTCCATTTTGCTCCAGAGGAAATAATAGATTTAGGCTCTAATAAGTTGACTGTATGTTCTCTTAAATAAGAAAGTATGCCTTCTATCATCGTTGGAACTAAATAAAGCACTGTATTTTCTACTTTTTGCATTACTTGCACTACCTTTACCGGAGAAAATTTATCAATTAAATGGAAGGTAGCCCCAATGAATAGCGTATTAAAAGCGGCGAAAAGTGACATAGAATGTACGAGAGGTCCTGGCGCAATAACGTGGTCTTGTTGTTTCATTAAAAACGCTTCTTTTGTTGCATAACAACTTTCAATCCACGAATGGTGAGAACGTACGAAACCTTTAGGATCACCTGTTGTACCAGATGTAAAACCTATGAATAGTGTCGTTGGTTGATGTAATATGGTAGGAATTCTTGTACTAAACTGCTGTCTCCACTCAGTATAATTCCCTCCTACAACAATGACAGGATAATGTACGTTCAATACCTTCCCCTTAAATTCCTCATCAATAAAAAGTACTGTTGGTTCACAAATACTTAATACATAGCAAATCTCCTTACCACTCCATTTTGGATCCATGGGAATAGGTATGTATCCTGCTGAAATCGCGCCAAGGAAAACTTCAAGAAATTCCACTTTATTGTGCATGAAAATTGCTACTTTATTATTTTTTTCAGTACTTTTACTTAATAGCCCATTCCCAACTTGATGGATACAATTGATGAAGTCTTTATATGTAATGGCAATCTCGTTATATTGAATAGCTATTTTATCAGGAGTTGTTTGTGCATAATCTCTTATTTGATCGACAATATTCATAGAATTACCTCACTCTATAAACTAAATAATTTAAAAAATAAGAGGAGAAGTGCTTATCTCCTCTTACACGTTTTTAATTGGAATGCTGCATATTTTGTGATATTACAGGTGTTTTTTTCTTTATAGGACTCACAGCTTTTAACTGAACTGCAATCATTGCTGCAACTACTGCTTTAATCGAATCTCCAGGTAAAAATGCTAGCGACCCTGTAATACTTGCCCAAATAGACGTGTCAGTCATAATAGCCATTACCGGTGCTCCAATGATATTAATTAATAGAACACCTCCAACGAAGTTTACTATTATCAACTTCCACAATTTCATATTGTCCCAAAATTTTTCTGTTAAATATCCGATAGCGAAAGCTGCGATTGGCCAACTTATTAAATAACCAACTGATGGTCCCATAAAAACTGAAGGACCTCCACGTCCACCTGATAAGAGTGGAGTACCTAATGCAACTAATGCTAGAAAAACTAAAACACTTAAAGTACCTACTTTACGTCCTAAAAAGCTTCCTGCAAGCATAATGCCTAAAGTTTGTGCTGTAATCGGTACAGGTATAAATGATAATGGTATCGGTGGTATAAGTCCTAGAACTGCAATTACTGCAGCAAAAAGAGCGGCCATCACCATATCTTTTGTATTCAATCATTTCATCTCCGTTATAGTAGATTTATGTACAATTCTCACATCGTCGACAATGTGAATCATTTCAAAGCGCTTTGAAGAGTCGTGAACGACATTAATAGAATTCAATTTAATGGTGATTATCGTACACAATTATGATAATAAAACTTTTATGTCTTTTTGTAAACCTTTTTTAAATTTAGGTTAACACATTTTTTTTTATAAAAAAACCTAAGCCAAATTTCCATTGCTTAGATTTTTTTAATGTGCTTAATATTGAGTTATAGAATAGACAAATACGATAGTAATAATGATTGGCACTACCCAAGTCATTAAGAATTTCCACGTATTAAAATACATGGGCGATAACTTACCACCTTGCATAAACTCATCTTTCACAAATGATTTCTTTACTTTATGGATGATAAAAATGGCAATTAGTAAGTTGCCCAATGGCAGCATAATATTACTGACTAAATAATCTGTCGCATCAAAAATATTCTTTCCGAAAATTGTAAAATCACTTAAACTGCTAGATGATAATGCCGCTGGAATAGAAGCAATAAATACGACTACACCTAAAGCAAATGCAATATTTCTTCTAGCATTCGGCCACTTCTCTACTAAAGCTGCTACGATAATTTCATATAAACTAAATGACGAAGTAAGTGTGGCGAATAAAAACAGTAATAAGAATATCGCTAAGAATAGTTCACCAAATGGCATTTGACTAAATACTGAAGGCAACACCATAAACAATAAACCGGGCCCTTCTGCTGGTTCAAAACCAAATGCAAAAACGACTGGGAAGATCGCTAGCCCTGCAAGTAATGATACAAAAATATTCATTAGTACGACAGACCCTGCTGAATTAGGTAAACTCTCATCTTTTTTCAAATACGAACTATACGTTACCATACAAGAAAAACCAACCGCTAAAGCGAAGAACGACTGTCCGAGCGCATATAACACGGCCTTACCTGTAATCTTAGAAAAATCTGGCGCTAAGAAGAATTTTACCCCTTCCATTGCACCTTCAAGTAATAATGCTCGAATAACGAGTATGAAGAAGAAAACAAATAATAAAGGCATCATATATTTATTTGCTTTTTCAATACCATTTTGTACACCTAAAGAAATGATAAGCACATTAATCAGTGTGAAAAGCGCTAGTCCAACTAATGTGATCCAAGGTGTTCCTGTTATCATACCAAACAATTGATCTGGCGCAGTTCCACTTTGAATTACATTTCCGACAACAGCCTTACCACTATATATTAATATCCAGCCCCCTACTACACTATAAAAAGATAGTAATAAGAAACAGCCTGCTACTCCAAGTCGGCCAATCCAAACCCATGTACTTTTTGGTGCTAGCTTTTTATATGCTGAGATCGCTTCTGCACCCGTTCCGCGACCAATGATGAATTCTGAAATTAGCATCGGTAAACCAATAAGTAATGTAAAGATGACAAATAATAAAAAGAAGGCTCCCCCTCCACTTTGTCCTGTTACATATGGCATCTTCCAAATGGCGCCTAGCCCAATTGCCGCTCCAGCCGACGATAATATAAAACCAATTTTCGTCGACCACTGTCCTCTTTTTGAATCCAAAGAAAATCCTCCTATACTCTGCTCAGCTCAACAATTCTAACAATTGAAGAGACATTAATAATCACTCCTTATTCTATCATGAAAACACTTAATTTTTAAGAAAGTTTATCCTTTATTAAAACATGTTAGACACTATTCATAATTCTAATGTAGACTAGTATTTGCGTAGTATTTTAGAAGGAGATGTAATATGGAAAAAACAACATTAAATGAGCGCACGATTTCTAAAACGTGGATCGTTCTCATTTTGGGTTCATTAACAGCCTTTGGTCCACTCTCAATGGATATGTATTTACCCTCTTTACCAACAGTAGCAACCGATTTAGGGACAACGACTTCATTTGCACAATTAAGCTTAACCGCTTGTTTATTAGGTCTTGCTTTTGGTCAACTAATATTCGGTCCCTTAAGTGATATAAAGGGACGTAGAAAACCTTTACTATTTACATTAATTATTTATTCTGTTGCTTCAATACTTTGTGCTTTTAGCAGTAGTATTTGGATGCTAATCGGTCTTCGCTTCGTTCAAGGTTTCTCAGGAGCTGCAGGGATTGTTATCGCTAGAGCCTCTGCAAGAGATATGTATGATGGCAAAGATTTAACAAAATTTGTAGCTTTACTTTCTTTAGTTAATGGTGCTGCACCAATTCTTGCCCCTATTTTTGGTGGAATGGTTTTGAAATTCGCTCCTTGGCCTATCGTCTTTATCGTATTAGCGATCATCGGGATTTTAATGCTTATCAGCGTTATCTTTATCTTACCGGAAACATTGCCAGTGGAACGAAGAGCGACAGGTGGCGTTTTTGCGACAGTCAAAACTTTCGGTTCCTTAGTGAAAGATCGCTCATTTATAGGTTTAGCTCTAACTCAAGCATTCATTATGACAGCCATGTTCGCTTACATAGCCGGATCTCCATTTGTTTTGCAAAAAATTTATGGACTTTCACCGCAAGCTTTTTCACTATTTTTTGGACTTAACGGTATAGGTATTATCTTTGCTTCTCAATTGACCGGTAAATTGTCTGAAAAAGTAGCAGAAATTAAATTACTTTTTTCTGGAATTTTAATCGCATTTGCAGGAAGTCTGCTATTAGTATCTGTCATTACATTTAAATTACCTCTTGTTTTCATACTTATCGCATTATTTATCATCGTATCGACAGTAGGTATTGTCTCAACAACCGCCTTCTCACTAAGTATGCAAAAGCAAGGCAATAATGCCGGTAGTGCCTCAGCACTACTTGGATTATTACCATTTATAGGTGGCGCAGTTGTTTCTCCATTAGTAGGAATTGCAGGCGAAATGAACGCTTGGCCAATGGGCATCATCATATTATCTAGCACACTATTTGCTATCATAGCCTTTTTATCAATACCAAAAAACTAATCATAAACCGACCTATTTGATGTACTCCAAATAGGTCGGTTTTTTTATCAAGTTATCTATCAATCTATTTTCCATCACAATAAATTCCCGCTATAATCCGTGCATTTTTTTACAAATTATTAGTATTTCCTTTCAATTGCAGACTCTTTGACTACAACATACATGATCTGTACTATAATAGGAGAAAGTATTGATTTAGGGGGATAATAATGAAGGTAATAACTACAAGACTTGAAGCAGAGGATGCAAAAATCGTTTATCAAGAAACAGCTGGTATTGCGATTATTACAATTCACCGCCCACAAGCTAAAAACGCATTAACAGCGAATATGTGGGATCAACTGCGTAAAATTGCACTACAAACATTAGAAAATCCCAAAAATAAAGTACTTATTATTCGTGGTCATGGTGAACAATTCACTGCCGGCTCTGATATTAAAGAATTCAATTCGATTTCTCTTGAAAAAGCAGAGGAAGCATTTATTCATATGGAAAAAACAATCTCTACAATCGAACGCTTAGCTATTCCAACAATCGCTGTTATCAATGGACCAGCAATGGGTGCAGGTCTCGAATTAGCACTTGCCTGTGATATTCGTATCGGTTCAGATAAGGCTAAACTTGGCATACCTGTTGGCAAATTAGGAATTACACTAAACAACAAATTTGCCCAACGCCTTGTCAACTTAATCGGACCAAGTATGACGAAAGATTTAGTATTTACTGGGCGCATGTTAAAAGCAGAGGAAGCATTTCGCGTCGGTATGTTAAACTACTTAGTTACTGAAAAGGACTTAGACCGCTACGCAATTCGTATGGGTAAATTAGTGGGTTCAATGTCTCCTGCTTCATTACTTGCTGTTAAGCAATCGGTACAGGAATGCGTTGATTCAGCCCCTGTTTTATGGAAGGGATCCACACCGTTTGTTGATGCAACTGATTTCCCTGAGGGCGTTCGAGCTTTTGTAGAGAAACGACCACCTGTTTTTGTACGTAAACTGCAATAACCTCCCTTTTACAGAGGGCTTTTCTCATAGAAAAAAAAGCCCCTTGTCACTTTAGAATAAAACTAGTAAAAAATCATGTTGAAACGTATATTTAGCTACATACAAAAAAGCCATCATTTTGAACAAAGATTATTCAAAAAGGTGGCTAGTTATTTATTGTGTAATTTGATTTTAATAAAAAGGTTATTCAAAACATGCTCTTATTTAATGAAATATATTCAATACTTTATACTAATGTTTGATATATTAATAACCTTCTTGACCTAACGCACCCCGTTAGTTTAGTTACAATCCTTCACGATCTCATATTTACATAAGCGCTTTCAACCGTTTTATTACAGAATGGACGGTTAATCTGTGAAATGAGATAAGTTTCCCCTTGTAAACGACTGAAAATATCCCATAAGGAGTTGGAGATAACTCCATTAGTTCTTCTCTGCTTTTTAAATCAATGATTTTGACATCTAACCCCAATTCATAGGCACCCATAATTATATTTTCCGTTGCGACTTCTACGTAAGGACATTGAAATGAGCGTACTATAGTAAGGTTTTCGAATTTGTTAATTCTTTCATCCCAATTAACAGGAAAGAAAGGTAGTAAGGTGCTATTTTCAAACTGATAAACAAGTAATTCAAAATTAAAAGGTGCTGTATCTACCAATTTAAATTGATTCTTTAAAAAAACATCCTTACTGGGTGTCCAAGAAGTTTCAGAATTTGTAACCACTACTACACCTTGCTTGGAATGACTTTTTGCATCTTGAAGGCATTTACTAATCAGTTTAGTCCCGTATCCTTTTCCAGTTTGACTTACCCATAGACAATGAATTACCAAATAATTATTAGCGTGGACTACCCTAGAGGAAAACTCAGCGTCAGTATATTCAATAAAACCTACTTGTTTTTTATTTTCTATTAATTGAATATACTTTAAACCTTTCTCGAAACTTTCGTTTAGCCACTTATTTTTGTTTATGTAACCATGTGATTTTTTTTTACTTCTGAGACAATAACTCCCCATTCCTTCGAGAATTTCGGTATCTAGTTCAACCATTTGAAAATCTTCCAAAGAAACCCCTCCTTTTCTCTAGATAACTATTTCTATTTGTTCTATTATTTCTCCTTTATTAGTTCATTCTTCCACTAAACTCCCCCTTTAGTTTAAGTACAATTCTTAGTAAGAAGATGGCGGAAAAGGAGCAGATAAATCAAATGTTGCTTAATGCCTGCCAAAATTCAAATCGTACTACGGTGAATTTTTTGCATGAAGTAAAAAAAAACTGCCATCCCATTGAGAAACGGCTGTATTCGAACAATAAAAGTCTCCGTTTGTCTAAGAAGAAAAATTGAAAATCGGTAAATTTCATGAAGATTATTTAGTATGATCTATGAATGATAAATCTAATGCCTTTTTGAGCTCATCAGGATTTTTTGAGCCTATTATAACAATGTCTCCTGAAGCTAACCTTAATTCGACACCCTCGCTTCCTGCTATATTATAAAGGCGTTCTCCATTTAGATTTATACGAATCCCCCAACCTCCAAACCGTTTTAGCGAACTAAAAGAAACACTTTTATAATCCCGAATACTTTGATAACAAAAGTCTCGGTATTCAAAATGGAAGGGGACAAATTTTATATACACCCCATCTCCACGTACTTCAGTTATCATCTTAACTTGGAACGCTAACAAGGGGACCATCAAACCGAACAAAACCCAAGCTATTACCAACTCAGTATCCGACATCGGTTTGTCTCCAAATTGAATTCCGTAAATAACCTGTTGAATAAACCCCCACCAAAAAATGCCTGAAACCACAATTATCACTATGATATATAATAATTGTCTTGGTCGTTGAACTTCTCGATATAAAACAGAATCATTGTCTTTACTAATTTCTATCCACTCCTTGCTTAACCAAATATCCTTTCTTCTTAAACAAATCTGCTCTTTAGTTGAATAAGCTCCTGTAAATAAAATACCATAAAAATGTAAAAAAACCTTATTTTATTAAGAAAGAAAAAAGAGCTGTCTGCACAGCTCAATGATCATCAAGTAAAGCACCCCGTTCGTTTAGCAACCATTTGTATTTATTGTATAGAGATAATAAAGCTATATAATTCTTCTCTCAAAAACACAAAGGAGATACTACTTAAAATCTAGTACATCCTATTAAAGTTCTTTAAAAATATTCATTTTAGTGTAATTGTAGAAATTAAAACAGAAAATAAAGTTTTTTAATTCTTATTCAGCTAAGTATTATTCATAAACAATAGACTGGTGCCATTTCCTATTCCACGACCTTCTTTAAGCCGTCTTTCATTTTTAGATGTTCTTTTTCTGTTAAACATAAAAAGCCCCCTTAGATAAGATTATCTAAAGGGGAGGGAATAAACATCATAACTTTATTACACAGCTACATTTCACTTGTTTAAAAATTTATACTAATAAACATTATAACTAACTACTTTTGGATTTTTATCATTCTTATCATTGTATACACTAAGGAATTCAAACGTTAGTTCATAATTTCCAGCCTTATATGTAACAAGATGTGCTCCCTTATATTCAATTTCTTTTGCAGGTTTTCCTAAAGTCTCTTTTACAGTATTTAAACGAATTCCAAGTACAGCTTGATCGTTTTTATTTTCACCTTTTTTTGCTAGTTTCATTACTTGTTGTATACTAGCTGCTTGTTTAGATACTTTAGTCTGATTGACATTGTAACTGATTACTTTTGGATTTTTATCATTCCTATCATTGTATACACTAAGGAATTCAAACGTTAGTTCATAATTTCCAGCCTTATATGTAACAAGATGTGCTCCCTTATATTCAATTTCTTTTGCAGGTTTTCCTAAAGTCTCTTTTACAGTATTTAAACGAATTCCAAGTACAGCTTGATCGTTTTTATTTTCACCCTTTTTTGCTAGTTTCATTACTTGTTGTAAACTAGCTGCTTGTTTAGATGCTTTAGTCTGATTGACATTGTAACTGATTACTTTTGGATTTTTATCATTCCTATCATTGTATACACTAAGGAATTCAAACGTTAGTTCATAATTTCCAGCCTTATATGTAACAAGATGTGCTCCCTTATATTCAATTTCTTTTACAGGTTTTCCTAAAGTCTCTTTTACAGTATTTAAACGAATTCCAAGTACAGCTTGATCGTTTTTATTTTCACCTTTTTTTGCTAGTTTCATTACTTGTTGTAAACTAGCTGCTTGTTTAGATGCTTTAGTCTGTTGATTAGTATTAATAGTTTTATTATCAACAGTAGATGCAAAACTTACATCACTTACTCCATTTAACAGTGCTGCAGAAACTGTAGTCATGATTAATAGCTTTTTTGTTTTAGATAAATAATTCATTGAAATTCCACCTTTATTTTAAGTAATAGATAATCCTTTTATTTATGTTGCAATTGTTTCATTTTGTATAAAATCAAGATAAAAATTGAATACATTTGTAATTCTATTTCTACTAAATATCCAATTGCATATTTTTTTAAATCCTATGGGTATAACCAGTAATTTAATAAATCCTCAATACGAACCCACTCAACACCAAACTGATGACTATCAGAATTTGTTGGCTTTATTGGATTTTCAGTTCTACTTAGTTGACACAAAAAATAATATTCTACTTGATGAACGTCAAAATCAAATTCAGCGTAATCATGGTTTTTCCCTATATACTCCCCGATACCTTACTAAAAGTTCCTTGATATCTATTTATCCAAAATTGATAAGTTGCTGAAATCAACAAAATAATAAAGAAAGGCTATTTTAAATATTCATTGCTCACTAATTGATCTTGGATGACTTCAGTTGGAATAATAAACTCCACTACACCCATAGCACCAGGAGAAACTTCATATTTATCAAATGAAATAACTAATTTCCCTTGTTTATTTATATAAAAATTTTGCTCTTTAGCTATCTTTTCAAACGGATCAAATACTAACTCTTCACCAGATCGGCTTACCCAATAAGTCAATTCGGGATCCTCTTTCATTTGTGCTCTCATTTGCTCTTGTATATTTTCACTAATAACTTTTATATAATTTTCATTCTTAAATAAGCTTGGCAGTGTTATAAGAATTTGATTCTCTTTGTCAATTGTATCAAATTTCATTGTCGTTGATGATGAACCTACCGTATTCACATTATACCTAGCGATAGAAAGAAGTTGTTTGGTATCTGTTTTGATTTCATAACCACTCTCTTCACCTAAATGGCCATCGCCATTTTTCTTCATCTCTTTCATATCAGATAAAAAGGCTTGATATGATTGCTCATTTTCTTTTAAATATTTTTCATTTAGACTGTCTTCTAACTCTTTGTTTTCTAATGTGACTTCTGGAAATTTGTAGTCTGCTTTATAAGTACTCTCTTCAACTTTAAACTCTCTAAACGTAATTAAGTTCACAACTTTTCCTAAAACCGGAACATCAGAGAAAGCATATGCAATAGTTGAACTTGTATTTACACTCGCAATAAATAAAGCAGCGGCAGCTGCGACTCCTATATACACTTTTTTTATTTTACTTTTCTTCTTTTGATGTAATGCGTCCTTAATCACTGTTTGTATTTCTTCTGGTATTTCAATATCTTGATATTCTTTTATCAATTGTTTCATTCTCTTCATGCTTTTGAACCTCCTGGAGTCACTCTATTAATTCTATTCTCAATAGCTTTAGTGCTTTATATAATCTTGTTTTAATGGTATTAACATTCTCTTCTAATACCTCGGCTATTTCTTCAATTTTCATATCTTCAAAAAAGCGAAGCATAATAATGACGCGATAAGAATGTGGTAGCGATTCAATCGCCTTTTTTAAATCCATATTCTCATATTTATCTGTTGCACCACGTAAATGGAATTCAACGTCTTCTGTATCCATAATGAACACTTTTTTTTGCTTTCTAATGCTATCAATTGAAGTATTGATTACAATTCGATAAAACCAACTTTTCATTACTGACTCATCTTCAAGCATATGAAGCGAACATAGTCCTTTTCGAATAGACTCCTGGACCACATCTAAAGCATCTTGTTGATTCTTCATATAGCTATATGAAAAGCGATATAGGTTTGTATGATTTTCAGTCACAAACCGTATATACTCTTTCTCTAATTTCCATTTTTTAAACATAATATATCTCCCTTGATACGTATCAAATTTGTATACGGTAATAAGACGTGGGTCTTTTGCAAAAAGTTTTATTTAATATAGATCTATTTCTTAAACTGATTTAATGAAGCAACGATTAGCTGAAGGAGAACTTTTTTTGTAAACGAATAAATAGAAATCTGATAATACATTTAAGTTGTTGTAATTATGGTCAAGGTAACTTGGAAACCTTGGATTTTCCCACAAAGAAATGAGAAAAGGGAAAAAATAACGACAAACATGTGAAGATGATTTTAGTTTGTTCTTGAATTTTACCAAGAGTGATGACGATCAATATTACGATTAACAACAACATAAAAATAAACAGAATTAATATTTGACAAAAAATGAGAATAGTAGTAATCTAACATAAAACATACGCTACCGTATTTTATTGGAGAGATGATATGCAATTAACGAGGGAAGATTGGATAAAAGCAGGATTACAACAATTAGCTGATGAAGGGATACATAAAGTTCGCATTGAAGCACTTTCTCGTTTGCTAAAAATAAGCAAAGGAAGCTTCTATCACTATTTTCGTGACCATCAAGAGCTTTTAGATTCTATGCTCGACTTTTGGGAAGTTCATGCAACAAAGCTGATTGTTCAAAGTATGGAGCAACAGGATGCTTCTTTAGAACAGCTATTACAGATCAGTTTTAATCGAGATAAAAAAATTGAGAATAGTATTTATACTTGGGCTAAATATGATCCTGTTGTGGCAGCACGTTTAGTAGATATTGAAGAACAGAGAATTTCTTGTGTTGCAAAATTGTATCAAAAAATGGGCATAGACGAAACAGAATCAATTGATCGAGCGAGACTTGCCTATTTAACGTATGTAGGATGGATGACAAGGTTTGAAGCAAATCCTAATTTTGATATTGATAAAATGGTTGAGCTTTTAACTTCTTTCAGCGGTTGTCCAAACATCCGCTGAAATAGATGAACTTAGGCTAAAAGCGCCGTGTCCTGCAGCAACGCCTAAGTAACCAACATCCTGTTGGCCCAAAGCCTCCGGCGGATGTCACGGAATTATGCCGAGGCATAATTGATTATTCGATAATAAATGTCCCTGAAATGGTTATAAAACCTGAAGGGACAAAATTTTTACTATAACATACGGTAGTGTATGTTTCATTTGAAGTTACGACATTGGGGGCGAATAAATGAAATTACTATTAATATTAGTAGCTGTAGGGCTTCTGTGGTTTATCAGTTTTTTGCATATTTATTGGGCTTTTGGAGGTCGATGGGGTTCTGCCGCTGTTCTCCCAGTAAAAGAGGGAGAACATAATCCTGCTTTTACTCCGAGAATATGGGGAACATTATTCGTAGCCATTCTTATTCTACTGGCTAGTGTCATTCTTGTTGTTCAAGGAGGTTATTTGCAGGGGTTCCAAGCAAATAGTTTATCTAAAATCGGAAGTGTTGTCTGTGCTTTAGTTTTCATTATTAGGGCAATTGGTGATTTTAAGTTTGTTGGATTTTTTAAAAAAATTAAACATTCTCAGTTTGCTAGATACGACACTTGGTTCTATAGTCCATTATGTTTATTCTTTGGTTTTGTCTATATCATGCTGTTGTTTTAATAAGTATAATGAATTCTCTATAAAATAAATTTTATATAGGAAGAAAACATCTCAAAATGGTGTGACTTTAAACTCTATATATGCTTCTTATAATATGCACATATAACTGCAACTTTAAAGCATTCATTTAATGATACTTCTATATTTGAAGTAATTTCAGTTTGATATATTTGGTGATTTAATAACTAATCTTACGCATAACTCCCTCGTAAAAGCAGACAATATGCTGAGGTGATTAGAATATGTTAAAAACAAGGATTGGTTATATTATTTGTTTTTCAATTATTTTAAGCTTATTTGTTTACAGCAAGTCCTTAAATACAAAATTGATAGAGTTATCCATCTCGCAATCGAATAGTGATAAAAGTGAACACAAACGGATTCAGGAATTGGAACAACGTTTAGATAGCCTCGAACCAACTGAACCTACCACCATTCTTGATTCACCTTTCCCATTTGAAAAAGGAACAGAGGTGCATTTCCCTACCGATGTCATCCCTATTTCAGAAGTGCTAAAAGAAGGAACAAAAGTCCCTTTCAAAGTAATAAAAAGCAAACCGAACTATATTAGACCAATATATGAAGAAGACTGGCATAGCACGACTGGAAGATGGAGCTATATTCCTTCTCGAATATACTATTCTCTTCACCGCATATTCCCTTTTTATGCCATTGGAATTTCAGAAGAATTAAATTTTACACAGAATGTAGGTATTTCTTTTCCTACTGATATAAATGAAACAGACCTTGACCTGTATATAGTAGTGTTTCAAACAAATATCACAGATGTTTATACAAAAGGAAATCAAGTTGTTGTTGTTGGAACACCTAAACGAACAGGAGTAGAAGTTATAAACATTAAAATTGCAGATATACACCCGAGTAATAAGGAAAAATTTTTGTTAGTTCAATTAGCAACTAATGGAGATGAACTTGATTATTCTTTAATTCGTTATGAATCACCCGATTATTGGTTAAAGCAAAAACAAAGGAATGAACGTGAAAAATCTAAAAAAGAGTGAACCTTTGCCTTATCAAGTAAGTTGATAAGGCTTTTATTTTTTTTAATCATTCTTCAACTATTCTGCTTCGTTAGTTGTATAAGAAAAAGGCTCTACACCTTATTGAAGTAAAGCCTCCGTTAGCTTATAAACATTTTATAATCGCTTTGTAATAAATGCCCCTAAGCCAATTAACATATATAATCCCATCATACATACAATCAACAAACCTGTTTCAATAAAATGAACACCCATTGAATATAGAATTAATAAAACAGCACCACTTCCAAAAAGAACAACGTAAAGTACACCCATTAAATAACTTTTCATAAGTAATACACTTCGTTCATCAACATCTGGAACATTTCCATTTCTTTTTTTATTCCACTTAGAAAAAAGCAGATAGATAATAAATCCTAAGACTGTACCCACTATAATAGCGATAACATTTTCGTAGTTGTATTCACCAGTTTCTTTTCCTATGATATACACACCTAAATAGCCACCTATAATCATACATCCAATCACAACAGACCAAATAGTGATTTGTAACTTTTGGTTGTTCATAGCTATTCCCCCTCCGGTTTCTCTAAATAAAATAATTCTTCAATTGGCACATCAAAATACTGTATTAATTTTAGTGCCAACTCCAAACTTGGATTATACTTATTCTTCTCAATTGCATTTACTGTTTGACGTGTAATTTGTAAGTCTTCTGCCATTTTGACTTGTGTTATGCCCTTTTTCTGTCGAATTTCCCTAATATGATTTATCACCTTCATTAACAACCCTCCAAACAGGAAGTAAAGATATCTTTACATATACTATAAAAAAAGACACCTGAATGTAAAGATATCTTTACGTTTAGTTGTATCCTTTTCCTTTTTCTTATTGAAGTAACCTGCCCCGTTAGTTCAATAAGGAAAAAAGGGCTACCTATGCAACTCAATAATCTTCAAGTAAAGTAACCCGTTACTTTAAGTACATTCCTTCACAATCATTTTGACTTTTTAAATGGGGGAATATGATTATCTTTGAAGGATTAATTCTTCCTACAAAATAACTTAAACCTAGAATGGAAAATTCCTTAGAAAATCTTGCATTAATAAGGAAAGACATTTTATGAATAGAGTTCTGTATACCTTCATATTCTGATCAACATTTTTCACTCTCAGATAAAAGAATTTTTTGCGATTTAAAGTTTTAGTAAATCATTTTTGAAAATTCAAGATTAGTTATATGACAGTGCAACGAACTACAAGAAATGATAATATGTATGATGAGTAAAGGATTTTGCAATTGATAAATATTGTTTTTATATGTTGCAATAGGAGGATATAAAATGAATAACGAACATAATTTTTGGCTTGATTTACCGAAGCCATTTTTTATATTAGCACCAATGGAAGATGTCACAGACGTTGTGTTTCGCCACGTCATTAGTGAAGCAGCAAAACCCGACGTATTTTTTACGGAGTTTACAAATACAGAAAGTTATTGTCATCCTGACGGAAAAGATAGTGTGCGTGGGCGTTTAACGTTTACGGAAGATGAACAACCTATTGTCGCTCATATTTGGGGCGATAAACCTGAGCTTTTTGAACAGATGAGTATCGATATGAAAAAACTTGGTTTTCGTGGGATTGATTTAAATATGGGTTGCCCCGCACCAAACGTTTCATCAAAAGGAAGAGGTGCTGGATTAATCCAACGTCCTGAAGTGGCAGCAGAAATCATTCAAGCAGCAAAAGCTGGCGGATTGCCAGTTAGCGTTAAAACAAGATTAGGTTATCTCGACATTGACGAGTGGCGCGATTGGTTAGGACATGTATTGAAACAAGATATTGCGAACCTTTCTATTCACCTTCGTTCGAAAAAAGAAATGAGTAAGGTAGATGCACACTGGGAACTAATCCCCGAAATAAAAAAACTTCGAGATGAAATTGCTCCAAATACGTTATTAACAATTAACGGAGATATCCCTGACCGAGCAGTAGGTTTAAAATTAGTAGAACAATACGGCATTGATGGCGTAATGATTGGCCGCGGCGTTTTCACGAATCCATTCGCATTTGAAAAAGAACCCAAAGATCATAGTATGATAGAGTTTCTCAATCTATTACTTTTACAATTAGATCTTCACGATAAATATTCAAAAGAAATCGAACCTCGTCCATTTAAGCCACTTCTTCGCTTTTTCAAAATCTATATTCAGGGATTTAGAGGCGCAAGTGAACTAAGAAACCAATTAATGGATACAAAATCAACGGATGAGGCCCGTCGTTTAGTACAACTATTTTTAGAATTAAACTAAGTCAAGCACGGGACACGGAGATAGGTTTCGCGTCCCAAATAAAACTAAATAATGCATATAATAAGCGCCCCCTGAAAGACAGGTGGGCGCTATTTGACGCTTACTTATAGCCTCGTTTCCTAAACGTTGGAATAACTTGCTGTTACAAATATTTAATCATTGTGCTTTGTTTTGCAGACTAAATAATCCCATCGAACTTCATCATATTTTTTATTATATTCTTATTAACTAATCTACCCCGTTAGTTGAATAAAAAAAGAGCTGTTTGAACAGCTCCTAGATCTTTTACTAACGCACACGTTAGCTAAATAGCAAATGAATACAACCCGCTATTTCTCCCAAAGCTCGACCAGTCGACCTTCAGGATCTTGAATCCAAATAAACGTTCCAAATTCACTAATCTCTTTTTTCTTTACAAGAGGTACACCAATGTGTTCAAGATGCTTAATAGTCTCGTTTAGACTATGTACTTGGAAATTTAACATTACTTGTTGTTTTATTGGAAAATAACTGTCATCCTCGGTAAAGAAAGAAAAGATGGTCTCATTTCCTAATTGGGGTTTAATCACAGTCCCATTCCAATTATCTATTTCAATCTTCAACACTTCACTGTACCATTTTTTTACAACCTCAATATTCTTAGTTCTCCAAAATATTCCTCCGAAACCTTTTATCATCGTATATAACTCCTGTCTGTCTTTAAATTTTTAGTTTTACAATTATTGTTAAGTTCTTTCTTCAACTAAACTACCTCGTTACTTGAATAAGAAAAAGGTGCTCTACCTTTGTTTCAGCAAAGCCCCCGTTAGCTTAACAAGAAATTTAGCTTTCTATTTCTTACTCCTTCGGCATCTTGCTCATATCCATATACAACACATTCCAGCGGTGACCATCTAAATCAGCAAAACCGCATCCGTTCCTCCAGCCTTTACTGCCCTCTTTGCTATTTCATCTACTTCTTCTTTGCTCTCAGCATCAATTGAAAATAATACTTCAATAGCTTGTTTTGTATCGACTATTTCATGTTTGGTAAAATTTTCGAATGTGGAAACAGGAAAAAGCATTAAGGTAGCATTATTATCTCCGATGACTAATTGTACTTGATCGCTATTGCCATGTGGTGTATTAGTCGAAAATCCAAGTTTGATAAAACTCTTTTGATTTATTTGTATCATTAACTGGCAAGTTGATCCAAAATTGTTTTGTCATTGTTATCTTTCCTTTTTAAATTTAATTCTACTCTCCCATATATTCTTCAGTAATGTATAAAACACCTTCTTCCACTAAATCACCCGTTAGATAATTTAGCGAATTTATTGACCACTCAAGTATACATAACAAAAATCAGGGGAATCATTCGTTAACTTTAAAAATTGGAGGTAAATAATGAAGGCTATACTACTAACAATGATTGTCTTATCTAACTTACTATTCTTATCCACATCACCAACTAAAGCATCAATGGTGTGTCAACACAAAACTGGACAACTTTTATAAGGACTGTTGCTTGAATTCCACCGGTGTTAAATAGCCCAGTGTTCCATGAATTCGAATATT